>NZ_JBQYSN010000007.1:0-92374 GCF_052686535.1 Agrobacterium sp. DKPNP3
CCGGATCGGTCGTATCCAACGCGACGATATCGGCAATATCTCCGAGGGCAGCCTTCGCCGCGGAAAAACCGCCGATGAAGGCGACATCGGAAGAACCGTCGAGCAGATCCCGACCGGGATCATCGCCGGTGTGAACAAGAAGATCGGCCCGGCGCACCAGCTCGGTAAAGCCGGCATCTTCAACGATATCGAGCCCATCGGCGCCGCCAAAAGCATGGTTCGCAGCCTCGAGATATGCCCGCCCCAGCTCCTCGCGTTCATCCCAGGTACCGCTCGCCAATTTTTCCTCAATACCGGCGCCATAGGTGCCGGGCGCGGAACCGAAGATGCGCGGGGGAATACGCCCGAGTGCCGCGGCCTCTTCCGCCAGAGGATTATCGCCCGGCGCTTCATCCCGGCGCGCGACTGTTTTGGCAGCGGCGTCGAGAAGCGCGATCAGCGCTGGAAACATATCGCGGAACAGGCCGGAAATGCGGAACGTCACATCAACGCGCGGTCGCCCGAGGCTGGCAGGCGGCAGAACCTCGATACCGGTCACGCGGCCGGTCGCGGGATCATGCATCGGACGTGCCCCCATCAGATGCAACGCCTGCGCCACATCTTCGCCGCCGTTGCGAAGACTGGCGCTGCCCCAGAGATCGAAGACGAGGCTTTTCGGCCACTCACCATGGGTTTGCAGATGATGACGCAATATCTCTTCCGCTGCCATTCTACCGAGTTCATATGCCGTCGGCGTCGGCATGGTGCGGGGATCAGCGGCATAAAGATTGCGACCGGTAGGAAGCACATCAAGCCTTCCGCGCGCGGGTGCACCGGAAGGCCCGGGCACGATATGGCGGCCGTCGAGCGCGGCAAGCAGGGCGGCTTTTTCCGATTCGGCGCTCTGCCGCCTCAAAGGATCGGTCTCATCCTCGTCACAACGTCCGAACACATGCTGGCCGTCCTTGATCGCGAAGTCCTTGAGGTCGCAGAGAAAGGCATCGATGCGCGACAGCGCCGCATCCGGATCATCCTTCGCGGCCACACCCGCATCGGCCGCAAGCCCGGTCTCCAGCGCCTTTTCAACAATCAGTTTTGCCAGCCGGTCACGACGACGTCGATCCAGCCCGTCAGCCTGCGCATACTCATCCACCAGTTGCTCCAGCGCCGACTGCTCCGGTGAAAGCCCGGCATTGACCAGCACGGGAGGAACATGCCCGATCGTCACGGCCGCGATCCGCCGCTTTGCCACCGCCGCTTCACCAGGATTTGACACGATGAAAGGGTAGACGACGGGCAATGAACCGGTGACGATTTCGGGGAAACAATCTCGCGAAAGCGCCACCGTCTTGCCAGGCAACCATTCCAGCGTGCCGTGCGCACCCACATGGACGATCGCATGGGCATCGGCCACCCGCTGCATCCATACACCGAAAGCAACAAGGGCATGCCGAGGCGGGAGCGCCGGGTCATGATAATCCACCCGTCTATCCTCATTGCGCCCGCGGTCTGGCGCAAGCGCCACAATCACATTGCCGAAGCGGGCGGCCCGAAACCGAAAAGCGCCTTCCGTCAACCCCTCGTCATCGCCTGCAGCGCCCCACGTTGCAGTAATTGAAGCGGCAGCTGCCAGCGGTAGTCCGGAAAGAAACTCCTCATAAATGGACAGATCGACCGTAGCTTCCTGGGCGTCGACCCGTTCGAGCAGTGTTCGAGCCGTTTCGGGAATGTCCTCCACCGTATAGCCCGCCTGCTTCAGATCACGCAATATTTCGAGAACGCTTTGCGGCACATCGAGACCGACGGCGTAGCCGGTTCGCCCCGGCGCGGCACCGGGATAGTCAGGCATCAGGACAATGATCCGGCGATCCCGAGCAGCAGCACTCCGCAAGCGCAGCAAAGCGGCAATACGGTTTGCCACCTGTTCGACACGGTCAAGCTCGGGGACATTGATCAGGCTCGTGCCACCGACCATGCGCGGCTGTTTGAATGAGATCGCACCGGCGAGAATCCGGCCATCCAATTCCGGCAGGACCACATGCATCGCAAGATCGGAAGGGTTGAGACCGCGGGCGTTTTCCGCCCAGCCATCCCGTCGCGTCGTTGCCATCACCACTTGAAACACCGGAACGCCCATCCGGTCGAACAAGGTTTCCCCTTCATCATCCGTCTGACTGGCAAAAGCGGTCCCAGCAACGATGGCGGCGGGCGCGATATCGGGCAACACGGTCGCGAGAAAACGGATCGCCTCGCGATCCTTCAGGCCGCTGACAAAAATCGGAACGGGCGCAAAGCCGCGGCGCGACAGCGCCTCGTACAGGGCATCCACGGGCGCGACATCATTCGCCAAAAGCATGGAGCGATAAAAGAGAATGGGCAGAACCGGAGCGCCGACGGCAAAGCCGGCACAGGCTTGCAACCTGTCCACCACGCCTGAACCCGGGCGGTAAAAACCGACTTTTGGCAACGGTTCGGCCATGATCTCGGGCCAAACCCCACCCCTTGCTAGGGCAGCAAGACCAGCGGCGAGGCGGCGCATATTTTCCTGCCCGCCCTCGCGGAAGAACGAAAGAGCGGACACTAAAATGTCTTGACCGACGCTAGAAGCAGCCTCCAGTTTTTCGTCCCGCTCGCTGCATTCGCCCGGCAGGAGCAGAAGCCTGATGCCACGTCGCCGCGCGAGCATGGAAAGCTGGTCGACGCCGTAACGCCAGCGCTCCGCGCCGCCGAGAATCCGGATAAGGATCGCGCGCGCGTGCTCCGCCGTCTTTTCGATCCAAAGATCGACCGACATGGGATGCCGAAGCTCTGACAAGTTGGCGCAGGAAAGGGTGGTCGACGCGTCCTCCGCCTGTCGCCAAGCCTGTTCCAGCCCTGCCAGATCGCTTGCTGAAAAAGACAGCATCACCACATCTGAGCGAGGCTGGTTGAGGTCAACCGGCTCGATCAGGTCGTCCAGGGACGATGATGTGGTGGCAAGAATATGCATCTAAAGCATGTCCATCAGACGTCTGTCGCTGCTTGCGCCCGGATAAATGCGTGTGTCAGGCAGCCAGCATCTGCTCGATCTTCTCACGGTTGATGCCCTTTTCGCCGATGACGACAAGGCGGCTGCGGCGCTCTTCACCTGCGGCCCACGGCCGATCGTAATAGTGGTTCACGCGGCTACCGACGGCTTGCACCTGCAACCGCATCGGCTTGGTGGATACCTCGATGAAGCCCTTGATACGCAGGACATTCTCAGCCGCTGCCGTTTCGGCAATGCGGATCGCAAGGGCTTCCGGATCGGCAACAGCCGGCAGATCAATGACGAAGCTGTCGAAATCATCATGCTCGTGGTCAAGTTCGCCGTCATGATGGGTGCGGCGGTTTTCAATATCGTCTTCGACGGCAAGGCCAAGGCCGATCAGCACGGCAGGGTCGATGGCGCCATTGGAGGCCACGACGATCTTTGCCGCCTTCGGCAGATGGTCGAGAATATGCGCCTTGGCCTTTTCCAAGCCAGCAACGTCAAGAAGATCAGCCTTTGTGAGCACGATGAGATCGGCGCAGGCGACCTGATCCTCGAAAACCTCTTCGACAGGGTCGTCGTGGTCGAGCGCTTCGTCATTGGCGCGCTGGGCGGCGAGCGCCTCCATGTCGTGAGCCACCTGGCCCTCGGCAAGCGCAGCCCCATCCACCACGGCCACCACGGCATCGACAGTAACCCGGCTCTTGATGGCCGGCCACTGGAAGGCCTGTACCAGCGGCTTGGGCAGGGCGAGACCCGAGGTCTCGATGAGAATGTGCTCCACCTTCGGCTGGCGGCTGAGGATTTGTTCGATCGCAGGCTGGAAATCATCCGCCACCGTGCAGCAGATGCAGCCATTGGCCAGCTCGACGATGTTTTCCTCGGGGCAGCTTTCAATGCCGCAGCCTTTGAGGATTTCGCCGTCAATGCCGATGTCGCCGAACTCGTTGACGATGATGGCGAGCCGCTTGCCGTCAAGTTTTTCGAGAAGGCCGCGCAGCAGCGTGGTCTTGCCAGCCCCCAGAAAGCCGGTAACGATGGTGCAGGGAACGCGGTCCAGAAGGGTGCTCATGATCTCTCCTCGGTAAAATCGAAAGGCGGAATGCGCGCGACCATGCCGCGCTTTAAGGATTCGGGGCGGCCGCGCCACGGCATCAGGCCATCGGAGGCGGCAGCAAGCAGTTTCGCCCCGGCCAGCAAATCATCAGCGCCGTCGGTTGTCAGCCCGCCAAAGACGTAGGACCAGCCGTTGGCGCTGCGCAGCACGGCGCTGAGGCCGCGCTTGCAATTGGCAAGGCAGTTGACGGAACGAACCGTGACACCCGCTTCCTCAGCCTTTGCCATGACGGCTTCGACGAGGCGCGAACCCGGGCGCGGTTCCACATTGGCATCGGCTTCATCACGGCAGCTTCTGCAAATGAAAACGGTCACGCCGGGCGCCGTTTCGTCCTGCGTATTTCCGCTGGTGGAAGAAGATGTCGCTGAAATATCCAAGCCGTATCGTTTCCCGCGCCTTGCAAAAATCTTGGGGTGCGGATTTCAAAGACGGCACGCGGGTGGCCGCAAGCCGAACCTTCGAACGAACCGACTGACCGGAGCACCCCGCCCGGCAGACGTTTTTCCTGAAACGGCAGGTCTCCTGGCTCGCGGCTTGACGCCTTGGCACCGCCTTCCCGAACCCATTGCGGGTCCAGTGGCTTTACGGTGCGGGCTTACCGCTTACAGTTGCGGGGGCAGCCACGGAATGACCCATCGTTGGGGTGGAACCGTGTTCCCTCTTAGCTTTTCCCGTTGCCGGGAAAAGACCGTCAGTCCCTTACCCTTAGGCTGAACGGAAGCATGGGTCAATGCCGCGAGCCATCGGCACGGCAGATTGCCGGGTGCGGCAAATTGGGTATAGTCGCCGCTCCTGTGGCGGGCGACTCCGCACAGGTGGAAGAAGAGGAAATTGAATGACACGCGACATCAGCGCCAACGAAGCCGAGCGCCACCGGCAGAAAATGGTCAATCGCAAGACGGTGCAGGACGCCGAGGTTGCTGAAAAGACGATCGAAAAAGGTCTGCTGATGATCAATACGGGTCCCGGCAAGGGCAAGTCCACAGCGGCCTTCGGCCTCGCCCTGCGAATGCTCGGCACCGGGCGAAGGGTCGGCATCGTTCAGTTCATCAAGGGTGCCTGGTCGACAGGCGAACAGCAGGCCCTGAGCTTGTTCGGCGACAGGATCGTGTGGCGCACCATGGGCGAAGGGTTCACCTGGGACACGCAGGATCTGAAACGTGATGTCGCAGCGGCTACGAAGGCATGGGAGGAGGCCAAGGCTCTGATGGCCGATGAAACGATCGGCCTTCTGGTTCTGGACGAACTGAACATCGCCTTGCGTTACGACTACCTGCCGTTGGCGGAGGTTGTTGAGACACTGTCCAGCCGCCGGCCGGATTTGCACGTCATCGTCACCGGCCGCAATGCCAAGCAGCCGCTGATCGACGCGGCGGATATGGTGACGGAAATGACCCTCGTTAAACACCACTTCAAGGCGGGCGTGAAGGCGCAGGCGGGGATTGAATTCTGACATGGTTGCACGGGTGCTGATGTTTCAGGGAACGGGCTCGGATGTCGGCAAATCGCTGATGGTGGCCGGCCTTGCCCGCGCATTCACCCGACGCGGCCTCTCCGTCGTGCCGTTCAAGCCGCAGAACATGTCGAACAATGCCGCTGTCACCGCGGATGGTGGCGAGATCGGCCGTGCGCAGGCGCTACAGGCGCGGGCGGCGGGCGTGCCGCTTTCCGTGCACATGAACCCGGTGCTGCTGAAGCCGCAAAGCGAAACCGGCGCACAGGTGGTCGTGCAGGGCAAGATCATCGGTAATGCCAAGGCGGCCGATTATCAGCATATGAAGGCCGGGCTGATGCCGCGCGTGCTTGATAGTTTCGAGCACCTGAAACAACAGGCCGATCTGGTGCTGGTGGAAGGGGCTGGCAGCGCGTCCGAAATCAACCTGCGCGCCAACGACATCGCCAACATGGGTTTTGCCCGCGCGGCCGATGCGCCGGTGATCCTGATCGGCGATATCGACCGCGGCGGTGTCATCGCCAGCCTCGTCGGGACCAGGGCGGTGCTCGACGTCGATGACGTGGCGATGATCGAAGGTTTCATCGTCAACCGTTTTCGCGGCGATCCGGAGCTGTTTGCGGACGGGATGCAAATAATTTCGGAAAAGACCGGCTGGGCCTCCATCGGCCTTCTGCCGCACTTTGCCGACGCGAGAAAGCTGCCAGCGGAAGATGCGCTTGGACTTTCCGGCCCCACAGAGCTAAAACAGGACGCAAAAATCCGCATCGCCGTGCCGATCCTACCGCATATTTCCAATTTCGACGATCTCGATCCCCTCGACATGGAAGCGGATGTAGAACTCATCCGTATACGGCCCGGTGAGACGATCCCCGCCGATTGCCAGTTGGTTCTGCTTTGCGGCTCGAAATCCACAATTGCCGATCTTGCCGTGCTGAAAGATGCGGGCCTGGACATTGATATAAAGGCGCATGTGAGGCGCGGCGGCTACGTTCTCGGCCTTTGCGGTGGATACCAGATGCTTGGAAAAACCGTTGCCGATCCTGACGGCATCGAGGGACCGCCGGCGACTGTCGAGGGGCTCGGCCTGCTTGATGTCGACACGGTTTTGACGGGTGACAAGCGGCTCGTTTCCGTTCACGGCGCAAGTTTTGATGGCGTTAGTTTATCCGGCTATGAAATGCATGTCGGGGAAACCACGGGAATAGCGGGCGAACTGCCGTTTTCGACGATCAATGGACATGACGATGGCGCGATCTCACCCGATGGCCGTGTCTTCGGCACCTATATTCACGGTCTTTTTGCGGATGACAGCCAGCGCAGCGCGTGGCTGGAGCGTCTCGGCGGGCAGGGCACCGACCTGAATTATGATGCGCAGGTGGATGCGGTTCTCGACCGCCTGGCTGCTCATATGGAGCAGCACCTCGATCTCGACAGGCTGCTTGCTATAGCGCGATAAGGATCGCCAGAAGTCCGAACAGGCCGATCAGCAACAGATCCGCAATCCGCGCCAGCCGCAATGCTTTGCGAATATCACCGGCAACCAGCTCCGACCTTCCGCCTTCGCCCATGAAACGCGCTTCGATCATCTGCCCACCATAAGAGCGGGGACCTGCCAGCGCAAAGCCGAGCGCACCGGCCATAGCCGCTTCCGGCCAGCCGGCATTGGGGGAGCGATGATGGCGCGCGTCGCGGCGTATCGCGGCAATGGCATCGCGAGGGGATGCGCCCTCCACGAAAAATGCCGCGGCAACGAACAGAAAGCCGCTCAGTCTCGAGGCCGGCAGATTGACGAGATCATCAAGACGGGCGGAGGCCCAGCCGAAGGCCTCGTGACGCGGGGACCGATGGCCAATCATGCTGTCGGCCGTGTTGATTGCCTTGTAAGCAGCCCCGCCCGGCAGTCCCAGCAGACCAAGCCAGAGGGCCGGCGCAACGATACCGTCGGAGAAATTCTCCGCCAGACTTTCGATCGCTGCGCGGCAGATTGCAGCCTCATCCAGCCGTTGCGGATCGCGGCCGACAATCATCGACACCGCCTTACGGCCACCTTCAACACCCTCTTGTTCCAGAGCCGTGGCGACGGCCTCTACATGCTGTTCCAGACTCTTCTGCGCCGGAAGCGAGGCGCCGAAAACGGCAAGCAGCAAAAAACCCAAGGGCAGAAAAAGCAGAACGGACTGAGCAGACCAGGCGATGAGGAGCGTCAGCCCGACAAAAACCGCGAGCGCCGCCACACCTGCAGTTTTGCGCTGTGAAAATGACGCACTCTCCCGGTTCCATTTTCTGTCCATGAGCGCGATAAGCGAACCGATCCAGGTCACGGGGTGCCCGATGCGCCGGAACAGCCAGTTCGGATAGCCGGTGACGCGTTCGATCAAGAGCGACAGGAAAGCGAGAGCAAAGAACATGGGCGAGACAGTACCAGATAAGGCGAAAGCTGCGATCCGTCACGGCGGCAATCTCGGCAAGGCGCGTCTGATGTTTCCGGAAGCGCCTGAACCGTGGATCGACCTTTCGACAGGGATCAACCCGCACTCCTACCCGCATTCGCCCATTCCCGCCAGCGCATTCGCCCGCCTTCCGGAACCGAGTGCCGCAGAGGAACTGAAACAGCTGGTAGCAGCCCATTTCGGCGCGCCATCCGCGCGGCATGTAACGCTCTCTCCCGGCACCCAGATGCTGATGCCTCTGCTCGCGCAGATCGCCATCGATCGTGGAGCCCATAACGGTGCCGTGCTTTCGCCCGCTTATGCGGAACATGCCCGGACCGCGCGGATGGCGGGGCTTACCGTCACGGAAGTGGAAAACCTCAGCGAGCTGTCGACCTACGGCTATATCGTGGTGGTCAATCCAAACAACCCCGACGGTCGCGTCACCAATCGCGACGCTTTACTCACGCTCGCCCGGGCGAGAGGTCGCAAAGGCGGCTTTCTTGTCGTTGATGAAGCCTTTATCGAAACGGGCGTCGCCGACAGTCTCGCGGATGCGACCAGTGACGACGCGCTGGTAGTCCTGCGATCTTTCGGCAAATTTTACGGCATGGCGGGCGTGCGCCTGGGTTTTGCCATTGCGCATCCCGACATCGCGGCCGAACTCGAGGCAAGGCTTGGCCCATGGGCGGTTTCCGGCCCGGCGCTGCATATTGCGACCGAAGCGCTGGCGGACAAGGCGTGGCAATCATCCATGCGTCTGCGGCTTGCGCAGGAGGCACGACGCCTCAACGAAATGCTGAAAAAGGCGGGGTTAAAAATCGCTGGTGGCACGTCCCTCTTCACACTGGTGCGGGATGAGCGTGCCAAGGCACTGTTCAACCATCTTGGCCGTCGCGGCATTCTGGTGCGTATCTTCGATGAAAGACCTGATGACATGCGTCTCGGCCTTCCCGGTAGCGAAGCGAAATGGCAGCGCCTCGAAGAAGCGCTGCTCGCCTTCAGTCATCCTTCGAAAGTGTAGGTCTCGATCGACTCCGGCTTCATTTCGATGGAGAAGCCCGGCAGTTTCGGCGGCATGTAAGCGGCGTTTTTGATGTCGCAGGGCTCGATGAAGTGCTCGTGGAGATGATCGACATATTCGATCACGCGGCCCTCCTTGGTGCCCGACACCACCAGATAGTCGATCATCGACAGGTGCTGCACATATTCGCAGAGGCCGACGCCGCCAGCATGCGGCCAGACCGGCAAATTGTATTTGGCGGCGATCAAGAGAACCGCCAGCACCTCGTTCAGCCCCCCCATGCGGCAGCTGTCGATCTGCACGACATCAATCGCGCCCTCGGCGATGAACTGCTTGAACATGATGCGGTTCTGGCACATTTCACCGGTTGCCACCTTCACCGAGCCAATAGCGGCGCGGATTTTGCGATGGCCGGCGACATCATCCGGGCTGGTAGGCTCTTCGATGAAGAAGGGCTTGGAAAAGGCGAGCTTGTTGACCCATTCGATCGCCTGATCTACTTCCCATACCTGATTGGCATCGATCATCAGGTAACGGTCGGGACCGATCACCTCACGGGCAATGGTGAGGCGGCGAATATCGTCCTCCAGATCGCGGCCGACCTTCATCTTCACATGGTTGAATCCGGCATCGATCGCTTCCTGGCAAAGACGGCGCAGCTTGGCGTCGTCGTAACCCAGCCAGCCAGCCGACGTCGTATAGCAGGCATAACCTTCGTTCTTCAGCGTCTCGATACGTTCCTTCTTGCCCGCCTCGGCCTTTCTGAGGATCGCCAGTGCATCATCGCGGGTCAGCACGTCGGTGAGGTAACGATAATCGACAATATCGGCGATTTCTTCCGGGCTCATGTCGGCCACGAGCTGCCACACCGGCTTGCCAGCCTTCTTGGCCAGCAGGTCCCACACGGCATTGACCACGGCACCGGTGGCGAGATGCATCGCGCCCTTGTCCGGACCGATCCAGCGCAGCTGGCTATCACCCGTCAAATGCCGCCAGTATTTGCCGGGGTTTTCGGTGACGGTGGCAAGATCGGTGCCGACGACCAGGTGCCGCATCGCTTCGATGGCCATACAGCAAATGTCATTGCCACGGCCGATGGTGAAGGTCAGGCCATGGCCCTTCAGGCCCGGCTCGTCCGTATCCAGAATGACGTAAGCCGCCGAATAATCCGGGTCGGGGTTCATCGCGTCAGAACCATCAAGGCTCTGGGAGGTCGGGAAACGCAGGTCGAAAACACGCAGATCTGTAATTTTGGTCATGGCCGGTTACTCGCGGTCAGTGTCAAAGAAAATCGTTCAATCGAGGTGGAAGGTCTCTTCCATCATCGCCCACCACTCGCCTTCCTTTCGGCTTTCGAGCGGTTGCTGGCAGGGAATGGTGAAAGACCACCACTTCTGGTTCTTCGGGCTCGCGGCTATCTTCGCCATATCGGCGCTGAAATCTTTGCCGTGATATTCCCAATAGCCGAAAAGCAGATTTTCCGGCTCACGCAGGAAGATCGTGTAATTGCGGATATTGCAGTCGCTGATCAATGCCAGAACCTCCGGCCAGACAGCGGCGTGCAGCCTTTTATATTCCGCGATCATCTCAGGCTTGACGCCGATGACCATGCCCATTCGCTGCATGAAAAACCCCGTTATTGGTTGATGGTGGCAAGCGCCGCGCGCAGCTTTTCCTGCGGCACGTTCAATTCCAGCCGTTCTGCCGCGGCAATGACCGGGGCGAAGCGGCGGCGCTTCTTTTCGTCGTGATTGCCGGCGATATCGGCGATGCGATGCGCGAGAAAGGGATTGCGCAAGCGCTCCCTCAACTGACCGATATAGGCCTTTGCCTCATCTCCCATGCCTCCTGCCGCAAAGACCGGCAGAACCTCGTCCCGCCAGAGTGCTTCCAGATCCGCCACCAAAGCCTCATCGCCCATGGCCTGCCGCACCGTCTCGTCCTTCGGGCGTGCATCCTGCACCCAGCGCTCCGCCAGATAGGAATGGCCGAGATTGAGCAGGAACAGCTTGAGCTTTTCATAGTGGTCGAGCTCGTCGGTCAGCACCACGGCGGGGTGGACGCAGGGAAGAACGAGACCTTCCTGTTTCTCGATCGCCCAGAGGGCATAGGGTTCCGCGACTGCGCCGACGGGATCGATGGGTTCAGACACGATGCGATCCACCAGACTATTGGCGAAACGGCACTTCTCATTCAGATAGAAGGCAAAACCCGCCGGCAATTGCCATTCGTCTGCAAGCCGGCGAATGACTTGGCTCAGCTTTTCGCCGTTGCGCGGCACCAGCTCGCAGGGAAAGATCGATAAAGGCGCTTCAGGGTTCCGCTGAAAACGCTCCAGCAACAGCATGCAGAGCTTGGCCGGAAAGCTTTTCGGCACGATTGTGAAATCGTCAGCGAGCGCAGCATTGTCGGTCGAATCCAGCTCATAACCGCGGTCGCCCGTATTGGACAGAATGACCTGCGCTTCACAGGCAAGGCGGCGGACTTCCGCCCAGTCGGTCGCAGCTGTCAATGCCCGTGCAACGGCCTCACCCTGAACTTCCTCGTCCACTTCCTGCCCGTCGCTGATACCACGAATGCGCACGGGATAAGGTGCGCCGCTGTTCAGCGCCGCCACACGTTTCAGGCTCTCCGCATTGCCGGTCGTCTGAACGATTGTAATGCGCCCCAGCGCCTCTCCCTTGTCCAGGGCCTGCGAAACGAACAAGTCCGCATGGGCGAGGAGAAAGCGGCTGGTGCCAAATTGCAGGATGGGCGTATAGGTCATGCGACCTCCACCATGCCCTTGATGACTCCGGCTTTCGGATCGGTCAGGCCGGCGAACTTCGACGGCACATCGGCAAGTGTCATTCGATGGGTGATCAGCGCGTCAGGCACTTTCCCTTCGCGCAAGGCGCGAAGCACGCGCTCGAAATCATCAGGCGTCGCGTTGCGGCTGCCGAGCAACGTCGTCTCACGCTTGTGAAACTCCGGATCGTTAAAGCTGATATCGCTGGCAACAATGGACACGAGGACATAGGAGCCACCGTGGCCGACAAAGGAAAACCCGCGTTCCATGGCTTTCGGATTGCCGGTCGCATCAAAGACCGCATCGAAGAAATCACCGTCGGTGATGTCGGACAGACGATCCTTGTCACCCTCGCCGAGGGCAACAATATGAGCGACACCGAGGTGTTCCTTGCAGAAATTGAGCCGGTCGGTGCGACCGTCGATCATCGTCACTTCCGCGCCATCGAGAACGGCGAAAACAGCAACCGCCATACCGATCGGGCCGGCACCGACGATCAGGACCTTCTGCCCTTTTTCGACGGCGCCGCGCCGCACCGCATGCGCGCCGATCGCCAGAAATTCCGTCATGGCCGCCTGGTCGAGGCTCAGCCCCTCCGCCTTCAGCACGAATTGCTGCGGTACGCTCAGATATTCCACCATGCCGCCATCGCGATGGACGCCGAGCACACCGATATTGCGGCAGCAATTGCTCTTGCCTTTCAGGCAGGCATTACATTTCTCGCAGGACATATAGGGGATGATGGTCACCACATCGCCGGCGGAAAGATAGCTGCCTTCGGGCGCCTCATCAACCGTGCCGGAAAGTTCATGGCCCATGATACGTGGATAGGAGAGATAGGGCTGGTTGCCGGTGAAGATATGCAGATCCGTACCGCAAACGCCAATCCGGCGAATACGCACCAGCACTTCACCTTCGCCACGCACGGGTTTCGGCAAATCCTTGGCGGTTAGTTGACCGGGAGTGTCACAGAAAATCGCCAGCATGCATCACCTGTCAGTAAGGGAGTAAAAACGAATGGCGTTGCCGCCGAAAACTGCCGCATGGTCCTTGGCCGGCACGACATCACGGCAGAAATCCAGCCAGCCCTGATAGTCACCCGCAAGGCGCAGCACGGGCCAGTCACTGCCGAAGATCACGCGATCGCCACCGAATAGGTCCATGATGGTCTCGGCATAGGGCCGCACCGCTTCCGGGCGCTGCTCACCACGCTCGGTGAGCAGGCCAGACAGCTTGCAATGGACATTGCGAAGGGCAGAGAGAGCCGCCATATCGCGCCGCCAGTCACTATAGTGACCAGTGGCAATCAGAGGCTTCGCGCCATGATCGATAATAACAGGCAATTCTGGATGTCTGCGCGCGAAGGAGAGGAGATGCGGCAGATTGGGCGGCAGGACCAGCGCGTCAAACACCAGACCGTGCTTCACAAGCGCTTCAACGGCAGCATCCAACGCGGGATCGTCAATCCAGGCGACGTCTTCCATGCCCTGCAGCATGGGGCGCACGCCCTTGAAGGCAGGGTGTTTCGCCCGGCGGGCGATCTCCGCGGTCACTCCGGCAGACTTCATATCCACCCAGCCGACCACACCCTTGATAAAATCGGTCTTTTCCGCCAGCGCCAGCATGAAATCCGTGTCGGCCGCAGTCTCCATCGTCTGCACCAGCACCGTGCCGGAAACCCCGGCGGCATCAAGCAATGGCGACAGATCGGGCGGAAGAAAATCCCGGTAGATGGCGGCGAGCGATGGCGGCGGCCATTGCCCGGCGCGATCCTTCATCAGCCAGAAATGCTGGTGGGCGTCGATTAGCATTGCCTCAGGCCTTTCCGCCGGGCACGGGCGCACCGTCGGCAATCAGGCCGCGCTTGTGCAGCTCGGACCAGAATTCATCCGGGATGGACTGCTCGAACCATTCGATATTGGAAGCGAGCTGCTGTGCATTGCGCGCTCCTGAAACAACCGTGACCGACGCCGGATGGGCGAGCGGAAACTGAAGTGCGGCGGCCTGAAGCGAGACACCCAGCTCCTCGCAGACGTTGTGCAGCGCGTCCACGCGCTTGAGGATATCGGCAGGCGCATCGGCATAATTGAATTTGCGGTTGCCAGCGAGAATGCCGGAATTGAAAGCGCCGGCGACAACGATGGCGACGCCGCTTTCAGCGCAGCGGTTCATGAAAGCAAGGCTTTGCTGTTCGAGCAGCGTATAACGGCCTGCCAGCATGGCGACATCGATATCGAAAACATCCATGGCGTCATTGATGATTTCCCATTCGTTGACGCCGAGGCCGACAGCCCCGGTCGACCCTTCCTCGCGCAACTTACCAAGCGCACGGAAACCGCCGCCGTTGGTCAGCTGTTCCCAGTAGTGCCGATGTTTTTCGCCATGGGTATGAGAACCGATATCGTGCACATAAAGAATATCCGGCTTCAGGATACCCAGCCGCTGCTGGCTTGCCTCGAAGGAGCGCAGAATACCGTCATAGGAATAATCATAGACCGGGCGGAACGGCAGGGGCGCGATATAGGCATCCTCCTCCGGACCCACTGTTTCATCCGGCACCATGACACGGCCGACCTTGGTGCTGAGCGTATAGTCGCCGCGATCATGCTCGGTCACCATCGTGCCCAGGCGACGCTCCGACCGCGTATAACCGTAAAACGGCGCGGTATCGAAATAACGCATGCCGCTCTCCCACGCCTTATCGAAAGCGCCCTTGGACTCTTCATAGGGCGTGACGCGGTAGAGATTGCCCATCTGGGCGCAACCGAGGCCCATGACGGTGACGTCAACAGCGCGGCGCGGCAATTTACGTGTATCGGAGACTTTCATCGCAGGGACTTTCCAGTTTTTGGAAGGACGCGCCGCCGCAAAGCGGCGCGCCATCACGCAATCAGTAGAGAACGTTCTTGGCTTCCGGCTTTTCGATGTTGTCCTTGGTGACAACAACGACGCCGGTGTCGACGAACTTCTCGACCTTCTCCTTGTTGATGAGCTTCGTCACGGTTTCCACGCCCTTTTCGCCCATCTGGTACGAACCCTGAACGACGATGCCGGCCAGCGTGCCGTCCTTGACGAAGTTCTGGAGGTCCTGGTTACCGTCAAAGCCGATTGCAACGACCTTACCGGCCTTGCCGGACTGGGCAAGCGCGCGGCCAACACCGATGGCAGTCGGCTCATTGGCGCCGAAGATGCCCTTCAGGTCGGAATTGGCGGCCAGAACGTCGGTGGTCTGGTTCAGCGCCGTCGCCATCTGCGACTGCGAATAGAACGGCCCAACGATCTGAAGCTTCGAATGCATCTGGATGTAATCGGTGAAACCGCCAACGCGGCCGATTTCGGAACCGGCACCGGCGACATAGGACATGACGGCAATCTTGCCTTCCGTGCCGACCTTGTCGATCAGCGCCTGCGCGGCCAGTTCGCCGGCTTTCTTGTTATCGGTCGCCAGGAACGACTGATAATATTGCTCCGAACCCTTGGCGAGCTGCGAGTCGATCAGAACCACCGGGATACGGGCTTCCCAGGCCTTCTTGACGGCAGGCACCAGCGCATCCGGATCGGAAGGCGCCAGAACGATGCCCGCAACCTTACGGTTGATGGCATTTTCGACCATGTTGACCTGGTCGGCAATCGCCGATTCGGCGGCCGGGCCCTGGAAGGTCATGGTGTTGCCGGAGGAATTCTTCATCGCCGCGTCAGCACCCTTCTGGACGTTCTGCCAGAAGGTGGAGTTGACGGTCTTGACGATGACGGCGATTTCACCGGCCTGCACGGTGGAAACGCTCCACAGCGCGATTGCGGATGTCAGAAGGGCAGTCGTAATTTTCTTCATTTCTTCCTCCGTGATGTCGGCATCCGGGCCTCCCCTGCCGATCTTGTTTGCGGAAAGGGTCCGCAGCCCTTTTGATCAGCGGCGGTTGCGCAGCTGGTCGATCCAGACGGTGACCAGAATGACGAGGCCGATGATGATCTGTTGCGTGAAGGCGGAAACGCCGTTCATATTGAGGCCGTTACGCAAAATGCCGATGACAAAGGCGCCGATGGCCGTGCCGGAAATCGTGCCCACGCCGCCAATCAGCGACGTGCCGCCGATGACCGCACTGGCAATGGCATCCAGCTCATACATCACACCTTCGTTCGGTTGGGCGGTGACGAGGCGGGACATCAAGACGCAGCCCGTTAGACCGGCAAGCGTGCCCGACAGAATGTAGGTAAAGTTGGTAACACGGGCGACATTGACGCCGGACAGGCGCGCCGCGTCCGCATTGGAGCCCACGGCATAGATATGGCGACCGAGGATGGAGCGGTTGAGCATGAAGGACACTGCAAGCGCAATCACCACCATCAGGATGACCGGATAGGGAATGCCGGGAAATACGACATTCGGAAAGCCGTCATCACCGATAGTGACGATTCGGAACAGGGCGCCGTTGCCGAGTTCACCGAAGGATTCGCCAAGGCCGGATACGGCGCGCGCACCGGTAATCTGCAACGCCACACCACGCGCAATCAGCATCATGCCGAGCGTTGCGATGAAGGGCGGCAGCTTGAAGCGCGTGACGAGAAGGCCATTGATGAGCCCGCAGAGAGAGCCTGTCAGAATGCCGAGCAGCATGCCGACCGGCACCGGCATGCCGAGTTCCTTCACCGCCAGAGCGGCAACCACACCGGCAAGCGCTAGAACCGAACCGACGGAAAGATCGATGCCGCCGGTGATGATAACACAGGTGGCACCAATGCCGAGCAGCGCAATGGAAGTCACCTGCAGCGCAATCGTCATACCGTTGTTGACGGTAAAGAAGGCGTTGCTGGTCGCGGAGAAGACCGCAACCAGCGCAAACAGGCTGCCGAGCGCGGCAAATTTCTGGATGATGTCCTTCTGGCGATCGCTGACGGCGAAGCCCTTCTTGGGTTCTGCAATATTGGCCATGTCGTTCCTCACTGCGCGGCCCGGCCGTAACCGGACGCATACCGCATGATTTCTTCTTGATTGGTTTTGGCGGTTTCGAGCACGCCGGTGATACGGCCCTGATGGAACACCGCGATACGATCTGTCAGCCCCAGAATTTCCGGCAGCTCCGAGCTGATGAGAATGACGCCGATGCCCTGTGCGGCCAGTTCGTCCATGATCTTGTAGATCGCAAACTTCGCGCCGACATCGATGCCGCGCGTCGGCTCGTCGAAGAACAGGATGCGCGACTGACGGAACAGCCATTTGCCGATGATGATTTTCTGCTGGTTGCCGCCCGAAAGCAGCCGCACCGTCTGCTCGATCGAGGGGGTGCGGATATTCAGAAGGTCGACGTAGCGCTTGGTGACCTCATCGTGCTTCTTGAAGTCGATCAGCCCAAAACGGTTGGAAAGTTGGCCGAGATTGGCAAGCGTCGTATTGGCCGCCACCGACATCTTGATGGCAAGGCCGTCGCTTTTGCGGTCTTCCGAGAGATAGGCAATGCCCTCTTCAATCGCATCCTGCGGTGAATTGATCGACAGCTCGAGCCCATTGAAAACGATCTTGCCGGCATCCAGAGGATCGGCACCGAAAATGGCGCGAGCAACTTCCGTTCGACCCGCACCCATAAGGCCGGCGAAACCGAGGATTTCGCCGCGCCGTAGCGAAAAACTGACGTCACTGAACACGCCATTACGGGTCAGCCCTTCGACGGAAAAGAGAATATCGTCCGTCGGGCGCGAGGTTCGCTCGGGGAATTTGTCCTCCAGCGAACGCCCCACCATTCGCGTGACGATGTCATCAACAGTGATCGAGGCGAATTCATCGGTCGAAATATAACGTCCGTCGCGCAGCACCGTCACACGATCGACGATCTCTGCCATTTCATCCAGACGGTGGGAGATATAGACGATGCCGACTCCCGACGCCTTGAGGTCTCTGATGACCTTGAACAGAAGTCGGGTTTCCTGCTCGGTCAGCGAAGAGGTCGGCTCATCCATGATGAGCACTTCGGCATCGAGAGAGAGCGCCTTGGCGATTTCCACCATCTGACACTGAGCGACCGATAGGCCGCGGACGATCTGGTCGGGGTCGATATCGACACCCAGCCGGTCGAGACAGCGTTTGGCATCCAGCCGAAGCTTCTTGCGGTCGACGAGAAAACCGCGACGTGGTTCACGCGCAAGGTAGATATTTTCGGCAACGGAGAGATGCGGAACGAGGTTGAGTTCCTGATGGATAATGGCGATGCCGGCGGCTTCGGATTCCAGCGGAGATGCGTATTGCACCTTCACGCCCTTGTGCAGAATCGTCCCGTCACTTGGCTGATAAACCCCGCTGATGATCTTCATCAGCGTCGATTTCCCGGCTCCATTCTCACCACATACGGCATGCACTTCGCCACTGCGCAGGTCGAAATGCACATTGGACAGTGCTTTGACGCCGGGAAATTCCTTGCTGATATTTTCAAGACGCAGGAGGCTCGAACGTTCCACGCGCGCCATCTCCTCTGGCGAATAGTCGCCACGAATTGTCGATGCGCCCTGCGACATCTGGAAACCTCCACCCTGTTCCCCGCTCCACCGGGGTCATGAACAGGGCAAATGGTTAGGCCGGTTTTTTACGATGGTCAAGCCAATTTCTCCGGATTTGATCTAGCACCGTTTTGCATCCTCTTAACCAAGTCACAAATCTCGTATATTTACCCCATATATTCAAGTATTTATGTAATTCCTTGCGTATCGAGGCGCTTGGCGTTACGGTAAGGCCAAATATGAACTACAGACGGGACGCTTCGAGAAGCAGATGAGTGGTCAGGCCAAAATAGCGGAGCCGCGCAGGCTTTATCAACAGATTGCGGACCAGATACGGGAGCTCATCGACGGCGGTGAATTCGTACCCGGCACGCGCCTTCCCGCGGAAAGGGAGCTGGCCCAGAAGCTCGGCGTCTCGCGGCCTTCCCTGCGGGAGGCGTTGATTGCACTCGAAATCGACAACACCGTTGAAATCCGCATGGGCTCGGGCGTCTATGTCTCGGCGGAAGCGCTCCAGACGGCCCATCACACGAAATCGCTCGGCGACAGCCCTTCCGAACTGATGCAGGCACGCGCTGCGCTGGAAGGTGCGACGATCGTGTTGGCCGCCAGCCGCATGACCGATGAGACAATTGCCACCCTTCGCCAGATACTCAATACGATGCAGAAAGAAATAGAGTCCGGTCGCAAACCGCTGGATCAGGACCGGTCGTTTCACGTCACCATCGCCGAACAATCCGGCAACAGCGTTCTGGCGCGGATGGTGGCGAGCCTCTTCGATGAGCGCCACAGCCCGATTTCGGCCCAGTTCCGGGTGAAGTTTGAAGACCGGGATACTTGGACGCAGGCCCTTCAGGAACATGAAGCCATTCTGGCAGCACTGGAACTCAAGGACCCGCTGCTCGCGCAGGCGGCCATGCATATCCATCTTGAAGGCTCGAAGAGGCGCTGGGTCGAAAACTGATCCGGAAACATAGCAGACAATATTTCGGGAGGAGGATAACCCGTGAGTGAGAATTCCGAGGCAACCATTTTGCTTAACGCCAACGACAATGTCGCGGTGGCGCGTCGGTCAATCCCGGCCGGTGGCGCGACGGGCAGGGGCGATCTGGCGGCGCTCGAGCTGATCGGTCGCGGGCACAAGGTGGCCCTCAAGCTGATCAGATCGGGCGAAGAAGTGCTCAAATACGGCCAGGTCATCGGCATCGCCACGCAGGACATCGAGCCTGGCCGACACGTGCACCTGCACAATCTTTCCATGGTGCCTTCAGAACACGCGCACCAGTTCAGTGTCGATATCGAAGAAAAAGGCATGTTGCCCGAAGGCGAGCGTCGGACCTTCATGGGTTACGACCGCGGCATAGGCGGCGTCGGAACGCGCAACTACATCGGCGTCATCGCATCGGTGAACTGTTCCGCCACGGTGTCGCGCTACATCGCCGATTATTTCAACAAACAGGGCGGACTTGACGGCTTCGACAATGTCGATGGCGTCGTCGCACTGACCCATGGCGGCGGCTGCGCGTTGAACACCAAATCGGAAGGCTACCGTCTGCTGATCCGCACCATCCAAGGCTATGCCCGCCATCCGAATTTCGGCGGCATTCTGTTGATCGGCTTGGGTTGCGAGACCAACCAGATTGCCCCCATCCTCGAACACTACAAGATGGAGGAGGGTGAGCGGCTGCGGACCATGACAATTCAACAACATGGCGGCACACGAAAGACGATCGATGCGGCGATTGCCGAGATCAAAGCCATGCTGCCGATGGTCAATGCCGCCCGTCGTACCGAGCAACCGCTCTCCAAGCTGAAAGTCGCGCTGGAATGCGGAGGCTCAGACGGCTATTCCGGTATCTCCGCCAATCCGGCTCTGGGTTATGCATCAGATCTTATCGTGCGCAATGGCGGCACGACCGTGCTTTCCGAGACGCCTGAAATCTATGGCGCCGAGCACCTGCTGACAAAACGGGCCGTCACGCCCGCGGTCGCCGAAAAGCTGCTGCAGCGCATCGATTGGTGGCGCGATTATACCGCCCGCAACGGCGACGAGTTAAACAACAACCCTTCCCATGGCAACAAGCTTGGCGGCCTGACCACAATCCTGGAAAAGTCACTTGGCGCGGTCGCCAAAGGGGGATCGATGCCGCTGAAGGCGGTTTATGAGTTTGCCGAAACCGTGACGGAACAGGGTTTCGTCTTCATGGATACGCCAGGCTATGACCCCGTTGCCGTCACCGGCCAGGTCGCGGGCGGCTGCAACGTCATTTGTTTCACCACCGGCCGTGGCTCGGTGTCGGGCTTCAAGCCGTCACCCTGCATCAAGATCGCCACCAATTCCGAAATGTATGAGCACATGAAGGAAGACATGGATATCAATTGCGGGGAAATCGTTACCGGCAATGAAACGATCGAAGAATCCGGCAAACGAATTTTTGAACATATTCTCGCGGTGGCTTCCGGTGACAAGACGGTGAGCGAGATTTACGATTACGGGGACAACGAATTTGTGCCGTGGCAGGTGGGCGCCGTTACCTGAAACGGCGGCCCAGGTACTGTCCCACGTGAAACAAGAATGGCCCGGAAATCGCTTTCCGGGCCATTGTCATTCCTGTCTGGTCCGCGCTTAGTGGCGGAAGTGACGCATGCCGGTAAAGACCATCGCCACGTTATGCTCGTTGGCGGCGTCAATCACGTCCTGATCGCGCATCGAGCCGCCCGGTTGAATGACCGCCGTAGCGCCCGCAGCGATGGCAGCAAGCAAGCCATCCGCAAAGGGATAAAACGCCTCGGAAGCGACCGCGGAACCACGCGTCAGGGGTTCGGTCAGGCCGAGCGCCTTCGCAGCATCTTCCGCCTTCTGAGCCGCGATACGGGCCGAATCGACGCGGCTCATCTGGCCGGCGCCGATACCAGCCGTCTGGCCGTCCTTTGCGTAGATCACGGCATTGGATTTCACATGCTTGGCGATCTTGAAGGCGAACTTCATGTCCTCAAGCTCCTGCGCGGTCGGCGCACGCTTGGTCACCACCTTGAGTTCGAGGTCCTCGACCATGCCATTGTCACGGCTCTGCACCAGCAGGCCGCCGGAAACGGTCTTCGCGGTCAGGCCAGCCGCGCGCGGATCTGGCAGGCCACCGGCGGCCAGAAGGCGCAGGTTCGGCTTGCGGGCGATGATCGACTTGGCTTCCTCGGTTACGTCAGGCGCGATGATGACTTCGGTGAATAGCTTGACGATCTCTTCCGCCGTTTCGGCATCGAGCGTGCGGTTCAGGGCAATGACGCCACCAAAGGCGGAAACGGAATCGCAAGCCAGCGCCCGCCGATAGGCTTCGGCAAGGGTCGGGCCGGTCGCAACGCCGCAGGGATTGGCGTGTTTGATGATGGCGACGGCTGGCGAATTTTCCGGCAGGAACTCCGCCACCAACTCGTAAGCCGCATCCGTATCATTGATGTTGTTGTAGGAGAGCTGCTTGCCCTGCAGAAGCGTTGCGGTCGCAACGCCGGGGCGCTTCTCACCGGTCAGGTAGAAACCGGCGCTTTGATGCGGGTTTTCACCGTAACGCATCTTTTCCTTCAGTACGCCGCCAATGGCGCGGTAATCGGGCGTCTCAATTGCCAGTGCTTCTGCAAACCAGTTGGAAATCATTGCATCGTAGGCAGCCGTGCGGGCGTAGGCCTTGGCGGCGAAACGCTGGCGCAGCGCATAGGAGGTCTGTCCGTCATCAGCCTGGAGGGCTTCGACCAGCGCCGGGTAGTCGGAAGGATCGGTAACGACGGTGACATAGGCATGATTCTTGGCGGAAGCGCGGATCATAGCCGGGCCGCCAATATCGATATTCTCGACCGTCGTCGGATAATCGCCACCCTTGGCGCGCACTTCCTCGAAGGGGTAGAGATTGATAACTGAAAGATCGATCGCCTCGATACCATGCGCCTTCATGGCCTCGACATGATCAGCGTCGTCGCGGATCGCCAGTAGCCCGCCATGAACATTCGGATGCAGGGTCTTGACGCGACCATCCATAATCTCAGGGAAATTCGTAATGTCCGAGACATCCGTCACCGGAAGGCCAGCCTCAGCGATGGCCTTTGCCGTACCGCCGGTCGAAAGCAGCTTGACGCCAAGCTTGGAAAGCACCGTCGCCAGCTCGATAATGTCCGTCTTGTCAGACACGGATAGAAGCGCCGTACGGATTTTAACCTTATCAGGGGCGGGAATTTTTTTGGACACGACGGCCATCAGGCATACTCCGTTTCGCAGGGAGGGCAGGCTGGAATGGAAATGATCCAGCAATTGCCGCCGCGTTAACATAGCTTACCAGATTAATAAACAGAGAGGATGACGAAGGACAAAAACTATGCCGTTTTTACCCTTTGGAATAACGTCTTCAGGCCTTCCTTTCGAGAAGCCAGCGGATCTCGCGCGTGTTGACAAGGTTGAAGGGTAATTCAATCTGCTGCGACGGGCGCATGCCGGACGCATCCGCCATGAAAACATCCTCCGTTATGAAGAGCTCCAGCCCGGGCGCTGAAAGCAGCCATGTCGTGCCGTCGCCAGCCTCCAGATATACCGACTCCTCGTCTCGCGGATGAAGCTGAATATGTGGATGGATGTGGAAGCGTGAAACGGCCGACACCGATTGCAACTGCTCCTTTGCCGCGGCCCCGTCGGCGCGGAGCAGGTCGCGTCCCTTGATCTTCGTACCAGCGGCGTTCAATTCAATTTCACGTTCATGGTAGCAGCCAAAGTTCTGCACATAGCCGTCGTGAGCGGCCCAGAGGACATCGTTACCGTTGGCGTCTGTGCTACGCCGGCTATCGACATGGCTGACGCCAGATACCATAATAGGGCCGAGGAGCCGCGAGCGCGAAAGCCTGCTGGAGGACGTGTCCGCCAGCGTGACGGTAGAGTGCGCCGCCGTTGACCTGCTCGCCCGTTGATATTCCGGCGCAGCGTTTCGCGGAAAGCCTGAGTTGACGATGAACCGGTTCTTGCCGCAGGACATCTCGAACGACAGACAGCCCGAATGCGCCTGGCGGGAAAGTTCCGCGGAGCCCGGATGACCGGTATCAATGATGACGACGGTGTCATCCGTGGCAAGCCGATGGTAATTCACATCCGGCAGGACTTTCGATGGCCGACCGGCCGTTTCGTCATATCGCAGCACGGAAACGAGCTCGCTGGCAAGCGTCGCCGTGGCACCATTGAACAGCGCGAGATCACCACCCTGGTGACGGAAAAACCGGATAGCCGGGAACATACGATCGATCGCGGGAACAAGACCAGAAGGAAGGTCGTGTCCGAGATTGATGTAGCTTTGGCGCAGCGGCAGGAGGTCGAGCAGCAAATCCAGTATGACGCGTGGATTGCGGGAGACATGGCCCCCATCGGGGAGAATCTGGCGTTCCATTTCCTGAGCCAGCTTCACGCCATTGCGGTTTATACGGGATAGGCGTGTTGGCATGGCGATGGAGGCCATGGCGAGGGCAATCCTGATCTTCAGTCGCGCTTCCCCATCCGGCGCGTGTTTGGCGATCCTTTCAAGGTAACGAACATGAAGGCCAAGGCTTTTCAGGAAACGGCGATAGAAGCCCGCGTCGGCCTCGAATAACACCACCGGCGAGTGGGAGAGCCAGGCAATTAACCTCTGCGCGGCAATTTCCGGTGACCACGCGGTACCTGTAAGCCGCTTGCCGTGAAATCCCATCCATTCCGCAACAATTCGCCGGGCACCTTTGCAAGCTTCGCTGGATTTATCGGAGCGAATGTGGCGCAACCAACTGAACGCGTGCAGCCTCTCTTCAAAAACCGCTGAAGGGTACTCAATTTGAAACGGCGATGCGCCGCCGGTCTCGACAACTCGCCCCGCAAGCGCGATACGGCCCCTTAAAAGTTCCTCCGCGAAATAAGGGTCGATCGCCCTCAGATCCGTCGGCGCCGCCACCAGCCCTGCCGGCACTCGATTGGCGAACCGAGAAAGATGCAGGCGCAATGGCGCGAGGCCGACACACAGATGACGATACGCCATCCGCGACAGAAGACCGGCGGCATTCATGCTGCCTGCGAAGGACCCTAACAAGCTGTGTTTCCCGTTTCACATGTTTTGTTTTTATCAGTGAACCGCGACGACCGGAACGTTTTCGATAAATATCTAATGATTCGCGAGAGCTTCGCTTTTTTCTACTTCTTACGCAAGACACTGCTAAAAAAGCCGTCTACACCGCCGAACATGTCCGGCGTCGTGCGAAGATCGCCATCTCTGTTGACGGCCGCCTCCATGCCCGGCCAATCCTCAGCGCGAACGGCAACCCGCTCGAAATCATGATTTTCAGCCAGGACAGCGTCGATCACCTCTTCTCCCTCTGAGGGATCGAGCGAGCAGTTGGAGAAGACAACAAGACCGCCGGGACCCACAAAGGTCAGCGCGTGCCGCAGCATCTGACCCTGTAGCGCCGCGAGTTTGGCGATATCGTTTTCATCCTTCGTCCAGCAGACATCCGGATGTTTGCGAAGTGTGCCGGTGGAAGAGCAGGGGGCATCGAGGAGAACCGCGTCAAAAAGCTCTTCCGGTTGATACTTCAGCATGTTGACCTCAACCGTCTCGGCATGCAGGCCAAGTCGGTCGAGATTTTCCTTCAAACGCCGGAGACGATTGCCGGACTGGTCCAATGCCGTCACATTGGCGCCAGCCAATGCAAGCTGCGCAGTCTTCCCACCGGGTGCCGCACAGAGGTCGGCGACACGCTTACCGGACACATCGCCCATGAGCTTGATGGGCAGACTGGCCGCGAGATCCTGCACCCACCATGCCCCCTCGGCAAAACCTTCCAATGAAGGGATTTGCCCTTCAAACGCGCCCAGCCGCACGCTGCCGTTCGGCATGAGCGTTCCACCAAGCTTCTCTGCCCACAGAGCCGGATCAGCTTTAACGGTCAGATCAATGGAGGAAGGCGTCAGCTGGGCGTGCGAAATCAGTTTCGCCGTTTCCTCTCCATAGGCTGAAACAAGCCGCGCATAGAACCACGGCGGCAGAACGGGCACATCCGCAACGGCCTTTTCAATCTCCGCCTTCTCGCGACCAAGCCTTCTGAGAACGGCATTCACCAGCTTCACAAAGCGACGGTTGCGCGGATCGCGGTGAGCCTGTTCGACGGCGAGATCGACAGCGGAATGATCCGGTACATCAAGATAGAGCATCTGCGCCGCACCAACGACGAGCACATGGTGAAGCGACCTTGCGCCCTGCGGTAGCGGTCCATCAAGCAGCATCGACAGCGCCGTTTCGATGCGGGGGAGATGACGAAGCGCGCTGTTAACGATTGCCCGGACCAAGGCCCGGTCGGCAATCGAGAGGGCGCGATAGACGGGGTTGCCATTTTCACTATCGAGCATGCCGTCCAGCGATGTTTTCTTTTCCAGAACGGCTGCCAGAATGCGGGTGGCGGCAACGCGTGCGGACAGACCAGGCTTATCCTGGAAAGACGAAGGGCCGTCTTCACGGCCCCTTCCATGCGCTGGCTTTGACCTGTTTGATCGCGCCTGCTTGTTCTTCGTATCGGATGTCAAGACCACGGTCCCTTGCGCTCGTTTTCATTGCCACGTCCCCAGCCTGTGTTCGGGACGGAGCCTGATTTGCGCAGAGGTCTACCATCCGTTGCCGGCGGCGTCGATCCTCGCGGCGAAAACTCCTGGGCCATGGCATGCAGCGCCGCAACGCGGTTTTCTGTATTTGGATGCGTGGAAAACAGATTGTCCATGCGCTCGCCCGAGAGGGGGTTAATGATGAACATATGTGCCGTTGCCGGATTGCGCTCGGCGTCGTCATTGTGAATCTGTCGGGCCATGCCTGAGATCTTCTGCAGCGCCGAAGCAAGCCAAAGAGGGTTCCCGCAAATTTCAGCGCCACGGCGATCGGCGGAATATTCGCGCGTGCGGCTGATCGCCATCTGCACCAGCATAGCTGCCAAGGGCGCGACAATCATTGCAACCAGAACGCCGATAAAGCCGAGGGGATTGTTGCTGTTTTCCCTGTTTCCACCGAAGAGGAACGCAAAGTTTCCCAGCATCGAAATCGCGCCCGCGAGCGTGGCGGTAATCGTCATCGTCAGTGTGTCCCGGTTCTGGACATGGGCGAGTTCATGCGCCATGACGCCAGCCACCTCCTCCGGCGTCAGCCGCTCCAAGAGACCGGTGGAGGCCGCAACCGCCGCGTTCTGGGGATTCCTGCCTGTCGCGAAGGCGTTTGGCTGCGGGCTGTCGTAAATGTAGACCTTCGGCATTGGCAGGCTGGCGTTCCGTGACAGATCACGAATCATGTGAAAAAACTCGGGCGCATTCGCCTCGTCAATTTCCCGAGCACGATAGGCCGAAAGCACCATCTTGTCGGAATTCCAGTAGGAGAAAAGGTTCATGCCGGCCGCAATTACAAGCGCGATCATCATGCCGCCCTTGCCGCCGATCAGAAAACCGACACCCATGAACAATGCGGTCATGAACGCCAGAAGCATCGCCGTGCGCATCATGTTCATCCGTCAATTTCTCCCTGACACCATGGCTGGAATAATCCGGGGTTTGATTGGCCCCACATTTTCTATAATCTGGGATGCGGCAACTATATTTCAATATCCCGTCATTGGGAGGATTTCATGCAGAATGCAGATAACGACAATGCCTCGGCTCGGAATACGGATGACGCTAGAGAGCTTCCACCGGCAGCGCAAAGAGCCCTGAAGGAAGCTGAGGAGCGTCGCGGGCAACAGGCTGACCTTCAATTGCCCCCGGAGACCGGTGGCCGTGGGGGCGCGGAACCAGTACGCTTTGGCGATTATGAAATAAAAGGTCGCGCAATCGATTTTTGACTGACTAAAATGGAAATACCCGCCATAAGCGGGTATTTTATAATAATATCAGATACTTATCATTTTTGCTCGAGAAGCCTGCATACCGCTTCGAGTTGCTCCAAGGTGCGATAGCTGATGCGAATCTGACCCGAGCCGCCTTTGTGGTTGATCTTCACATCGAGTCCAAGCGCGTCGGATAGGCTCCGCTCAAGGGCGACCGTATCCGAATCCTTTTCAACGGCAGGACGTTTCTCGCCGCCATCGCCCTGGGATTTGATGTCATTCTGCGCGAGGCGTTCGGCGTCGCGAACAGAAAGCCCTTTGGCTACGATTGTCTTGGCGAGCGTGGACGGATCAGAGGTCGACACAAGTGCCCGGGCGTGCCCGGCCGAGAGCGAGCCGTCCGCCAGCATATCCCGGACCGGGTCGGGAAGCTTCAAAAGACGAAGACTATTGGCGACATGGCTTCGGCTCTTGCCGATGATTTCTCCGAGGTCGTTCTGGGTATAACCGTGCTCGGCAATCAGCTGCTCATATCCCATCGCTTCTTCGAGGGGATTGAGGTCTGACCGCTGGACGTTTTCGACGATGGCCAGTTCAAGCGCGGTGCGATCATCGACATCGCGAACAATGACGGGGACCTCCGTAAAGCCCGCGAGCTGGGCCGCGCGCCATCGTCTTTCACCTGCAATGATCTCGTATCTGTTGGTTGCAACTGTTCTTACAACCACAGGCTGAACAATACCGTGCTGCCGGATTGACGCCGCAAGATCCTGAAGCTCATTCTCATCAAAGTGACGCCGCGGGTTTCTTTGGCTTCGGGCAATGAACTCGATTGGTATCGTGCGGTCTGGACTGACAGCGCGCGGCGGCTCCCCAACCGGAACTGGCTGGTCCATTTCCCCGATCAGTGCGGCGAGGCCACGTCCCAAACGGCGCTTCGAGAGATCATCACTCATAAAATATTACTCCATACACTCCCAACAAAGGTCACGCTGCTCTGCGCAGACGCTCCCTTTGGATCACTTCGGATGCCAGCTGCAGATAGGCCTGGCTACCGGCGCATTTCAAATCATAGAGAATGGCCGGTTTACCATAAGATGGCGCTTCCGAGACACGTACATTTCGCGGAATGAGGGTGTGATAAACCTTCTCACCCAGATGTGAGCGCACATCTGAGACAACCTGCTGCGCCAGATTGTTTCGACCATCGAACATCGTAAGGACGATGCCTTGGATGTCGAGCTGTGGATTTATCGATGAGCGGATTTGGCTAACCGTATCGAGCAACTGACTCAGCCCTTCAAGCGCGAAAAACTCGCATTGAAGCGGCACCAGAACCGAATGAGCCGCCGTCATCGCGTTCATGGTCAGGAGATTAAAAGAAGGCGGGCAGTCAACGAGAATATAGGAATATCCTCTAGCCTCGGGGGTCTCCATCGCTGAGCGCAGTAGAAAGACGCGGTTGGAAACATTCGCGACTTCCATTTCAAACCCGAGCAAATCCATGGTCGACGGAACAATGTCGAGATTCGGTACGGCGGTCGGGACAGCCACATCCGCAACACCATAGTCCCCAACCAGAAGATCATAGGAAGAAAGCTTACGCTCTTTGCGATCGATGCCCAGACCCGTGCTCGCATTCCCCTGGGGATCAAGGTCGACAATCAGGACTCGCTCGCCAATGGCAGCAAGCGCCGTCGCGAGATTAATGGCTGTGGTTGTTTTACCAACGCCGCCTTTTTGATTTGCGACTGCGATAATTCGATTTTTTTCAAAAGTCATGCCGCACCTGGCCAGCTCGTCAGCGCCTCAAAGCGAGGTTGCTGATTTCAAGAACAACAGAATCTGCCTCAATGGCACTCTGGTGTTTTATCAGATCGAACTGCCAACGACCATGCGCTTTCTGCACTTCGGATTCATAATCCCGTCCTTTATTGAAAAAGGCTTTGAGATCAGAATTTTTCTCTGCCCAGGGATGAATATACTCTAAAAGTAGGTCCAGTTCGGCCAGCGCCCGTGCCGAGACCGCGTCGCAACTTTCGATCGTCTGAGGCGCCGTTTCAATTCTTACGGGGTGGACGGCGCCGCGGGCACCCGTTTCTTTCAGAGCGATACGCAAGAACGCGGCTTTTTTATTGTTGCTCTCAACCAGATCAACCCAGCCATCGCCCAGTTCCGCAAAGAAAATTGCCGTTATCACACCGGGGAATCCACCGCCACTGCCGAGATCAATCCATCTTTGAGGTACAGAACAGAGCTGAAATATTTGCGCGCTGTCCGCCACATGACGACTCCAGAGCTCTGTGAGCGTTGAGGGCGCAACCAGATTTGTGGTTTTGTTCCACTTCTTGAAAAGTTCGACAAAATGCTCGAGTCTCTCTTGTGTTTCACGTGAAACACTCTGGCCGTTTATATTCATAATTTGACTCGTTATGGGTGCATGCGCAACTTCATATCGGCTGCTTCTGAGTTCTTCCGAAGCAGTGCGAGCAGAAGCGATATAGCAGCGGGAGTCATGCCGTCAACACGAGCAGCCTGGGCGATATTCTCTGGACGCGCTTTTTCCAGCTTTTGTTTCAATTCGTTGGAAAGACCCGAAAGGTTCTTGAAGTCGAAATCAGACGGAATCTTACGGTCTTCATCGCGCCTGATATCGATAATATCCGCGTTCTGTCGTTGCATATAAACTGCGTAGCTAGCTTCGATTTCAAGGACCTCTGCCAGCTTCTTGTCCAGCGCCGCCAATTCAGGCCAGAGAGCGGAAAGCGTATCGACCGTCATGTCAGGATAGGCGAGCAGCTCGTAAGCCGAACGACGTTGACCATCCTGGTTGAGCTTCAATCCCTGTTTAGCCGCCTGCGAAGGGCTGATCGTCAATCCCTTCATTACCTCGCGGCCATGGTCGAGGTCGGCGATGAAATCAGCAAATCGCCTTCTCCTTGCTTCGCCGACAATTCCAGCACGCAGGCCGAGCGGAGTCAGTCTCATGTCTGCATTATCCACACGCAGCGAGAGACGATACTCGGCTCTTGACGTGAACATTCGGTAGGGCTCACTAACGCCCTTGGATGTCAGGTCGTCGATCATGACACCGATGTAAGATTCGGTGCGGCTAAAGTAGATCGGATCACCGCCGCCGGCACAAAGTGAGGCATTGAGGCCGGCAACAAGCCCCTGCGCCCCTGCCTCTTCGTAGCCGGTCGTGCCGTTAATCTGCCCGGCCAGGAACAGCCCCGGGATCTTCCTGCATTCCAGGGACGGCTTTAATTCCCGAGGATCGACATAATCATATTCAATCGCATAACCCGGCTGAAGAATGGAAACACGCTCAAGGCCGGGTATCGTTCGGATAAACTCTTCCTGGACAGACGCGGGGAGGGACGTCGATATGCCGTTCGGATAAATTGTATGATCGTCCAATCCTTCGGGCTCCAGAAAAATCTGGTGGCCATCGCGTTCGCCGAAACGGGTAATCTTATCCTCGATGGAGGGACAATAGCGGGGACCGACACCTTCGATCTGGCCCGAATACATCGCGGACAAATGAATATTGTCCTGTATGACCTTGTGGCCCGCCGGTGTCGTCCGCGTCACACCACACTCGATCTGCGGATTGAGAATACGGTCTGTCATGAACGAAAAGGGCACGGGGTGTTCATCGGCACCCTGCCGGTCCACGGCTTCCCAGTCGATTGTCAGCCCATCGAGGCGTGCGGGAGTGCCGGTCTTCAGACGGCCCATGGTCAGTCCCAGGCGCGCCAAGGTATCAGATAGACCGAGAGACGGTAGCTCGCCAGCGCGACCCGCAGGGATCTTTTCGGCGCCGATATGGATGAGGCCCCGCAAGAAAGTTCCGCTCGTCAGAACAACCGCGCCACATCGAATCCGGCTACCATTCTTCATCATAACGGCGGACGCGCGGCCTTCGACCATTTCGATATCGAAGGCATCACCTTCAATAATCGTCAGGTTTTCGGTCAGGACGATCTCATGCTGCATTGCCTCGCGGTAGAGGCGGCGGTCAGCTTGCGTGCGCGGTCCGCGGACAGCTGGTCCCTTCTTGCGGTTGAGCATACGAAACTGAATTCCAGCAGCGTCAGCGACCCGGCCCATCAGCCCGTCGAGCGCATCTATCTCGCGCACGAGATGTCCTTTGCCTAGACCGCCGATGGCGGGATTGCAGGACATGACGCCAATTGTATCGCGTTTATGAGTGATCAGCGCAGTCTTTGCGCCATGTCTTGCTGCCGCTGCAGCCGCTTCGCTACCGGCGTGGCCGCCGCCAATTACCACAACATCGAATGACTGGTGCATGTTCTTACGTCCTGGTCTGCCGTGTTCACCAACCATGAGGTACAATGTTTCACGTGAATCATTTTCCTATGCAGAATTCCGAGAAAATAACGCCAAGCAAATCTTCAACGTCGACACGGCCTGTAATCCGGCCCAGGGAGGTGGCGGCAAGCCTTAAATATTCAGACCTTATTGCAAGATCGGAACCTTCGGAATCGAGCGCATCACTAACATAAATGAGCGTCTCTTCAAGTCGTTTTTTGTGGCGTGCTCGGGTAGGAACCAGCGTCTGGCCAGCGCCAAGACTGTTTTCGATCTCCGCGCGCAGCCTCCCACGCAATTCATCCAGTCCTATCCCTTCCATTGCAGACACAAAAAGATCGAACGTTCCACAATGAGTCCCAGAGCGGAGGGCGGTCTTCGTTCTTAAAAGCAAGGTTTGCTCATGAGGGACGTTGAAGAGTTGTTTCGGAGGCGAATCGTTGTCCGAAAGGATCAGGATAAGATCGGCGGTTTCCGCCGTGAAAATAGCGCGCCGCACCCCTTCCTGCTCGACAACATCCTGGGTTTCGCGAATTCCGGCCGTATCGAACAGGCGGACGAGGTAGCCATCGAGATTGATATCGACAGTCAACACGTCGCGAGTTGTGCCAGCAATATCCGTGACAATGGCAATGTCGCGCCCACTGAGCGCGTTCAGAAGCGTCGATTTTCCGGCATTCGGCGCACCGACAAGGGCAACCTTAAAACCGTCTCGTATGATCTCGCCTGTGTTACCGGCCGTCAAATGCCTCTGCATCTCGTCCTTTAGTGCAGCCACCGAGTCCCACACCTGCGACGCTACAGAATCGGGAACATCTTCTTCATCGGCAAAATCGAGTTCTGCTTCAATAAAAGCGCGAGCGCGGGTCAGGCGCTCGGCCCAACCGTCATAGAGCGCCGACAATCGACCGGTGCTTTGCTCCACGGCCAGCCGCCGCTGCATTTCCGTTTCGGCCTGGAGGAGGTCAGCCAGACCTTCGACTTCCAGTAGATCCATCTTCCCATTTTCAAACGCGCGAAGTGAAAACTCGCCAGCGTCGGCCGGGCGCAGCGCGTCAAGGCGTCCTAGCTCGTTCGAAATGGCCGCGATGACGGCACGGCTGCCGTGACTATGGATCTCGACGCAGTCTTCGCCCGTAAACGAGTTGGGTGCGGGGAACGTGATTACCAGAGCCTGATCGATGACCCCACCATTTCGATCCCGAATCGAACGGAGCGCCGCCTTCCGCGGCGGTGGCAGCTCTCCGTCAATCAGAATTACCAACGCATCAAATGCCCTTGGCCCGCTGAGGCGAAGGACAGCAACACCCGACGGCAATGCGCCGCTTGAAAGAGCATAGATCGTATCGGCAGAAGCGGGCATCATCACCTCGGTCTAAAACAGTCAAGCCGCATCCGAATGAACGAATGCGGCTTTCAGAACTGACATGGAGAATCCGGCTAAACTCCGGATCAGGTGTTCATTGACTCGAAGAAATCGGAATTGTTCTTGGTTTGCTTCAGCTTGTCGATCAGGAACTCGATGGCATCCATCGTGCCCATCGGCGCGAGAATACGACGCAGAACGAAAATCTTTTGAAGATCCTGTCGCGGCACAAGAAGGTCTTCCTTACGCGTACCGGACTTCAGGATATCCAGCGCCGGGAAGATACGTTTGTCGGCGACCTTGCGGTCGAGCACGATTTCGGAGTTACCCGTTCCCTTGAATTCTTCGAAGATGACTTCGTCCATGCGGCTGCCGGTATCGATCAACGCCGTCGCAATAATCGTCAGCGAGCCACCTTCTTCGATATTACGCGCAGCACCGAAGAAGCGCTTGGGACGTTGCAGCGCGTTGGCGTCGACACCGCCGGTCAGAACCTTACCAGAGGAGGGAACGACGGTGTTATAGGCGCGACCAAGGCGCGTGATGGAATCGAGCAGAATGACGACGTCACGGCCATGTTCAACGAGGCGCTTTGCCTTTTCGATGACCATTTCAGCGACCTGCACGTGCCGAACTGCCGGTTCGTCAAAGGTGGAGGACACAACCTCACCCTTCACCGAGCGCTGCATGTCGGTCACTTCTTCCGGGCGCTCATCGATCAGGAGAACGATCAGATAACATTCAGGATGATTTGCAGTGATCGAATGGGCGATGTTCTGCAACAGGACCGTCTTACCGGTGCGCGGCGGCGCCACGATCAGTCCGCGCTGACCCTTGCCGAGCGGTGCAACGAGATCGATGACACGCGATGACAGGTCCTTCGAGGTCGGAACATCGAGTTCCATCTTGAAGCGCTCATTAGGGTAAAGCGGTGTCAGATTATCGAAGTGAACCTTGTGGCGAATCTTTTCCGGGTCATCGAAATTGATCGTGTTGACCTTCAGAAGCGCGAAATAGCGCTCGCCTTCCTTCGGGCCACGGATCGGCCCTTCGACTGTATCACCGGTTTTCAGCGAAAAGCGGCGAATCTGCGAGGGCGAGATATAAATATCGTCCGGGCCAGGAAGATAGTTTGCATTCGCGGAACGCAGGAAGCCAAATCCGTCCTGCAGAACTTCAACGACGCCTTCGCCGATGATTTCGATGTCCTGGCTCGCGAGAACCTTAAGGATTGCGAACATGAGCTCCTGCTTACGCATAGTGCTCGCATTTTCAACTTCCAGGGATTCAGCAAAAGTCAGCAAGTCGGTAGGCGATTTGCTCTTAAGTTCCTGAAGCTTCATTTCAGCCATGAAGAGAAGACCGTTTGATAATGTAATGTCGGGGGAGGGCGTGTTCGCGAATCAGATGCTGTGGGAAAGACCGCAGATGACTGAATAATTCACATGCCACGAAGATGAGTGGGCTGAAAATAGCGATTGAACACGTTCCCCGCAAGAGGAAAGCACGAATTCCGCGAAATTTATCGTCTGACCGGCCTAACCAAAAGGTTTCACAACCACAAGTATGACAATCAGGATCATCAGCAGGGTTGGAACTTCATTCATCAACCGCCAGTGACGGGCAGGTCTCGTGTTTTCATCCCGCGCAAACCGTTTCGCACTCCGCGTGAAATACACATGCGCCCCGGTCAATAGAACGACCAATCCAATCTTGGCATGCAGCCAGCCACCGGAAAATCCGTAGACCGACCACGCGAGGTAGAGGCCGAGAACCCAGGATATCATCATCGCAGGGTTCATGATGACCCTGATCAGCCGCTGCTCCATCACCTTGAAGGTTTCGGACTGTTGCGAACCGGCGGGCGCATCCGTGTGATAAATGAAAAGCCGCGGCAGATAAAAAATCGCTGCCATCCAGGAAATCACGGCGATGATGTGAAGCGCCTTGATCCAGAGATAAAGATCGGCCGGATCTGCGTATAATAACAACACTATGAACGCCAGGAAGACGCCAAGCGCGATGCCGGCACGCAAGGCCGCCCTGTTGCCGGAACGGGTGGATGTCTGTTTTTCGGCGCTCATGCCGAAGCTCCATTGCCACGCACCCGCTGCACCAGCCGCGTCACGTTTTCCGGGTCCGCCTGCGGCGTAATGCCATGGCCGAGATTGAAAATCAGCGGGCCCTGTCCCAGCGCCTGCAGCACGGCGTCAATACCATCCTGCAAAGCCTTTCCGCCCGCCACCATCAGCATCGGGTCCAGATTGCCCTGGACAGGACCTTCCTTCTGCAACTCGGCTGCAAAGCTTAATGGAACTGACCAGTCGAGCCCAATTGCATCAGCGCCTGTCTTGGAGCGATAGTCCTTCAGCAGGTAACCGGCGCCCTTGGCGAAAGCGATGATCCGCGCATTGGGCCGGCGGGCACGCACGGACCCGATAATCCGGGCAACCGGCTTTACCGCGTAGTCCTCAAATTCCTTTTCGCCGAGAACGCCCGCCCAGGAATCGAAAATCTGCACGGCATCAGCGCCCGCATCGATCTGCGCCACGAGATAGTCGGCAGACACCTCAGCCAGAAACGCCAGCAGCTTTTCCATGGCGGCACGTTCCTGATAACCGAAGAGCCGCGCCGGTGCCTGATCCGGCGTGCCATGGCCAGCGATCATATAGGTCGCGACCGTCCAGGGAGCGCCACAGAAGCCGAGAAGAGTGGTTTCATCCGGCAAGCTTTTGCGTAATCGCGAAACCGTTTCGAAGACAGGTGACAGATGCGTCATGACGCCAGATGCATCGAGACTGGCTATCCCGGTGACATCGATCGGGTCCATCGCTGGCCCTTTCCCTTCAGTGAAGGAAACGTTGCGATGCAGCGCGTCGGGGATGACAAGAATATCGGAGAAGAGAATGGCTGCATCCAACCCGAACCGGCGTATCGGCTGAAGAGTGACTTCCGTCGCCAGTTCGGGGTTATAACAGAGGTCGAGGAAACTTCCCGCTGTCTTGCGCGTTTCACGATACTCTGGGAGATACCGCCCGGCCTGGCGCATCAGCCATATGGGTGGCGGCGTGACCGTCTCACCGTTCAACACCGTCATTACCTTACGTTCACTCATGGCACCAAGCTTCCAAAAAATAAAATCAAAGAGATTTAAAAGATTTTCTATTTCTTAGAGTCTGTGAGTAGCAAGGATTAAAATCGTTCCAGCTGAAATGCCGCAGGACGCCATTTGATGAGAGAAGTGCAAGGAACATCCGGCCACGCTTTCAAGGCTTAATGGTGAAAAGCGATTTAACATAATATTTTCAGTCAGTTGATCAAATCCTTTTGCCGACGCTGCCTGTGAATGACCTGTGGAAAGTTTCCGACAGTTTTCGGTTCTTCCAACAATTCACAGGCTTGGCAAGAACGATTGCAGCCACTTGCGGATTGTGGAAAAACACCACCTTATTCACGTCGCGGTTCGGCCCGCAGGACGATTCAGGGATTTGTCCCGGTTTATCAACAGCGGGAGAAAAACAGCGTGGAGAACAAAAAAAGCTTCTTCCATCTGCACTTGATTTCGGACTCAACAGGAGAGACTCTGATGTCGGCGGGTCGCGCCGTATCCGCCCAGTTCCATGCTTCCATGCCGGTGGAACATGTCTACCCGATGATCCGCAATCAGAAACAGCTCGCGCAGGTGGTTGATCTGATCGACAAGGAACCCGGCATCGTTCTCTACACCATTGTTGATCAGCAACTGGCGGAGTTTCTGGATTTGCGGTGCCACGCGATCGGCGTGCCCTGCGTCAACGTACTGGAACCCATTATCGGCATCTTCCAGAGTTATCTTGGGGCACCATCTAGGCGCCGGGTGGGCGCACAGCACGCGCTGAACGCCGATTATTTTGCCCGTATCGAAGCGCTCAATTTCGCGATGGACCATGATGACGGACAGATGCCGGAAAATTACGATGAAGCCGATGTCATCATTATCGGCATCAGCCGCACGTCGAAGACGCCAACGAGTATCTATCTCGCCAACAGGGGTATTAAGACAGCCAACATTCCCGTCGTGCCCGATGTGCCATTGCCAGAAAGTCTTTATGCCGCCACCCGACCGCTGATCGTGGGACTAGTAGCGACGTCGGACCGTATTTCTCAGGTGCGTGGAAATCGGGAGCTGGGCACAACTGGCGGGTTCGACAGCGGTCGCTATACCGATCGCGCCACGATCATGGAAGAACTCAAATACGCACGCGCGCTGTGCGCACGCAACAATTGGCCGCTCATCGATGTCACGCGCCGTTCGATAGAGGAAACGGCGGCCGCAATCCTTGCCCTTCGCCCAAGGACGCGATAATCCGAATCCCATTATCGGGAGCGGAAGTCATGCCACAAGAGTTGATCCTCGCCTCATCCAGCGCATCGCGCCAGATGTTGATGCGAAATGCCGGACTGATATTTTCAGCGATCCCCGCGAATATTGATGAACGCGCCTTGGATGAGAAGCTGGAGCGAGAGGGCGCGAGACCTGAGACGGTAGCCCTTGAACTTGCTAGGGCCAAGGCGCTGTCCGTAAGTACGCTTCATCCGCAGGCTCTGGTGCTTGGGTGCGATCAGACCATGTCCCTTGGCGCTCGCGTTTATCACAAGCCAGCAACCATGAAGGAAGCTGAAGCGCACCTACTATCCCTCTCCGGTCAGGTTCACCGTCTTAACAGCGCGGCCGTTCTTGTTCAGCATGGCGAAGTGATCTGGGAGACCGTGTCGAGCGCAGAGTTGAAGGTGCGCGAGTTGAGCGCTGAATTTGTCTCCCGACACCTGAAACGGGTGGGTGAACGCGCTTTGAGCAGCGTGGGCGCATACCAGCTGGAGGGAGAAGGAATCCAGCTATTCACCTCAATCGATGGTGATTACTTTACGATCCTCGGCCTTCCGCTTTTACCACTGTTAACAAAATTGCGCGATCTGGGTGTCATCGATGGTTGATTCACGTGAAACATTAACCGTAAATGCCTTCGTCGTCGGATACCCGATTAAGCATTCCCGATCGCCTATCATCCATTCCCACTGGTTGAAAACATTCGGTATTGCTGGCTCCTATAAGGCCGTCGAAGTCGCGCCAGCCGACCTCGGAAACTTCATCATGTCCCTGAAGCACGGCGGACCCGGCGCACCGGTCGGTGGAAACGTCACCATTCCGCATAAGGAAGCAGTGTGCCAGCTCGCCGACAGGCCAGATGAACTGGCGCGGGAACTCGGCGCGGCCAACACGGTCTGGATGGAGGAGGGCAGGCTGTGTGCCACCAATACGGATGGTTACGGTTTTGTCGCCAATCTCGATGAACGTCATCCCGGCTGGGACAAGACGGAGCGCGCGGTCGTTCTTGGTGCCGGTGGTGCGAGCCGAGCGGTTATCCAGTCACTGCGTGACCGGGGAATCGTTGAAATTCACGTCCTCAACCGAACTGTCGAAAGAGCCCATGAACTTGCCGACCGTTTCGGCCCGAGGGTTCACTCCCACCCGCAGGCCGCGCTTCACGAGGTCATGCAAGGAGCAGGGCTGTTTGTAAACACGACATCCCTGGGGATGGACGGAACGGAGGTCCCAGGTCTTGATTTTTCGCCGCTCGCCGCTGGCGCGGTGGTCACCGATATCGTCTATGTTCCGCTCGTCACGCCGATCCTGAAAATGGCGCAGGAGCAGGGGATCGCAACGGTCGACGGTCTGGGCATGTTGCTGCACCAGGCAAAGCCCGGTTTCAAGACGTGGTTCGGCCAAATGCCTGAGGTTGATGAGACACTGCGATCGCTGATCATTGCGGATATGGAGAGACATTGATGATCGTCATCGGTCTCACCGGCTCGATCGGTATGGGAAAAACCACCACCGCCCGCCTGTTTGCTGCCGAGGGTGTGGCTGTTCTTGACTCCGATGCGGTCGTTCATGAGCTCTACCGTAAAGAAGCGGCCCCGCTGATCGAAGAGGCCTTTCCGGGAACCACTGTTTCCGGTGTCGTTGACAGAGGGAAACTCGGGGAAGTCTTACGAGAGAATCCGGCTAATTTTACGAGGTTGGAGGAGATCGTGCATCCGCTGGTGCGAAAAAGGCAGCAAGCTTTTCTGGCTGCGGCACAAAATGAAGGGCGAGAATTCGCGCTGCTCGACATTCCACTGCTCTTCGAGACCGGTGCGGAAAATAGGGTCGATAAAGTCGTTGTGGTAAGCTGTTCGCCTGAAGTACAGCGGGAGCGGGTGTTATCCCGCCCGGGCATGACGGAAGAGAAATTCGCAATGATCCTCGCCCGCCAGATGCCCGATGAGGAAAAGCGGCGACGCGCCGATTTCATCGTGGAATCGGGAAGTGGTGTCGAAAATGCGCGGGATCAGGTAAGAGAGATATTGCAGACATTGGCCGCTCAGTCGCGCCGCGGAGAGACGAATGCGTGAGATCATTTTCGATACGGAAACCACGGGCCTAGAATCCAAGCTGGACCGTGTCATTGAAATCGGCGGGATTGAACTGATCAACCACTTCCCGACCGGGCGTACGCTGCACCTCTATATCAATCCGGAAGAACGCAAGGTTCATCCAGATGCGCTTGCGGTTCATGGCATCACTGACGAGTTCCTGAAAGACAAACCGAAATTCGCCGAGGTTGTTGACCAGATACGTGACTTCTTTGAGGGCGCGCGCTGGGTCGCCCATAACGCGACCTTCGATATGGGTTTCATCAATGCGGAATTCGCGCGGCTGGGCATTGAGCCCGTTTCACCTGAGTTGGTGACCGACACCCTGTCGCTTGCCCGCCGCAAGCACCCGATGGGACCGAATTCGCTGGATGCACTTTGCCGGCGGTATGGCATCGACAATTCACACCGCACAAAGCACGGCGCGCTCCTCGACTCCGAACTGCTCGCCGAAGTTTATATTGAGATGATCGGCGGTCGTCAGACCGCACTCGGTTTTGGCTCATCTGCCAAAGAGCAAACGATCGTCATCGAAGAGGACGTCGCGTTTGAGCCGATGCAGAGGCCACGGCCTCTGCCGCCAAGGCTGGATGCGGAAACCATTGCGGCCCACGGTAAACTCGTCCTTGGCATGGGCGACAAGGCGATCTGGAACCGATATCAGAATTGATCATCGCTCGGCTGAAGCGCCAACAAAGACCAAACAAAAACCCGGGCGAAGAACCCGGGTTTTGTTTTTCATGCAATTTGCCGTTGGCTGCAGATCAGTTTGGAACAGCCTGAATCTGAGCCTTGGCCTGTTCTTCGGCAACGCGCTGGGCAAACATCTGCGCGAAATCGATCGGGTCGATCATCAGCGGCGGGAAGCCGCCATTGCGGGTGACGTCGGCAATGATCTGGCGGGCAAAGGGGAAGAGCAGGCGCGGGCACTCGATGAAGAGAACCGGCAGCATGTGCTCCTGCGGGAAACCGGAAATGCGGAACACGCCGCCATAAACCAGCTCGGCAGCGAAGAGAACCTTGTCGCCATCCTTTGCTTCAGCGTTCAGCGTCAGCACGACGTCGAAGTCCGAACCGGAGATCGGATTGGCGTTGACGTTCACATTGATATTGATCGACGGCGCATTTTCTCGTGCCTGCAGCGAACGGGGAGCGCCCGGATTTTCGAAGGACAGATCCTTGATGTACTGGGCAAGAATATTCAGAGATGGGCTAGCTGCGCCCTGTGCGCCATTTTCAGCGGTCATTACGGTTCCTCGCGGCGTGATTTCGTGGAAGGCGGTCTATCATTTCGACCCCGGGCTTACAACCCTTCGTGATCGCGCGCGGTCCAGCTGGGTCAGGGTTTGGGGAGGTCCCGATCATCGGGTCGGCTTGACCAAGGCGAGTCCTTCGGGCCGTCGCGGTGAAATTCCTCTTCGTCGAGATCAACGACTTTCGAACCGCTGCGGGCGCCGGGGCTGGTTTGATATCCTGAATAATTTCCCGACTGGCGGAATGAGCCCCCAACAACGACGCGCGGCCCGAAAGCCTTCCACATGAAACGGCGAATGGCCGGCGAGAGAAGCAGCAGGCCAAGAATATCGGTGATGAAGCCAGGAATAAATAGCAGGATGCCTGCAACGACACGCATGGCGCCGTTCACCAGCTCATCCGCCGGCTGCGCGCCCGTGCGACCGGCATCCTGGAGATTTCTCACCATCCCGATGCCGCCAAGTCGAAGGATCAGCAGGCCGAGGAAGGATGTGAACAGAACGAGCGCGAGTGTCAGCCACAGTCCGATAGCCTTGCCGACGACAATGAAGCCGGCAATTTCGAGGATTGGCATCATCAGGATGACGATGGGGAGAAAGGAAAAACGCATCTTCTAGCCTTGCGTGTGCATCTCTGGCAGATTGCCGGTTCCCGGGGACACCGATGATTGAATCTGCATATTTGAATGATGATCAGATGCAGACTATATGATGGTGTGACATTCGAATTTAAATGGCGGTAATGGTAAAACATGGGCTTTAGCGACTTTATCACATTGTTTTTTCTAGTTGCAGCGGTGCTGATCTTCTTTCAGCTGCGCAGTGTCCTCGGCCGCCGCACGGGCAATGAAAAGCCGCCATTCGACCCCTACAGTCCGCGAGACGTGGCTAAGGGACCCGTTGCGGACGATAACAAGGTCGTGACGCTACCGAAGCGCGGCGAAAGCGAGGAAGAGAACCGGTATGCCGAGGCCGATGCGCTCGCACCTGTCGATACACCTTTGAATGCCGCGCTGCGGGACGTGATGACCAAGGACCCGACCTTCCGCCCGAAGGAGTTCCTCAACGGTGCCCGCATGGCCTACGAGATGATCGTCATGGGTTTTGCAGACGGGGACCGAAAGACGCTCAAAAACCTCCTGTCCAAGGAAGTGTTCGACGGTTTCGAGGCAGCGATCGCAGAGCGCGAGAGCCGTGGCGAGGTGGTGAAGTCCACCTTCGTCGGCATCGAGAAGGCGGATATCACACAGGCGAGCGTCCGCGATTCCGAAGTGCAGATTACGCTCAGGATCGTCAGCCAGCTCATTTCGGCGACCTACGATAAGGATGGCAAGCTGGTGGATGGTGATCCGGATGCGGTGGCGGAGGTCGACGACATCTGGACCTTCTCGCGCGACATACGTTCACGCGATCCGAACTGGAAGCTGATCGCCACTGAATCCGAGCAATGAGCACGCCCTTTTCCATCGAGGAAGTGTCGTTCGGCGATCTGCCAGGATGGCGGGAAGACGACCCCGCCAGACTTTTTCCGCCCATGGCCGCCATACTGTCGCATCTTCGTAAGGGCAAGCCATACAAGACAGGCGAACTCGGCATAACTGCCGCCGAGCTGGTAACGCTGCTGGAAGCCGCAGCGTCCGTGGAAATCCAGACACCCGAACAGGCGCGGGCCTTCTTCGAGACCAATTGCGTCCCTTTCAGAATTTCGCCGGCAGAGGGAAAACGCGGATTTGTAACCGCCTTTTACGAACCCGAACTTGAGGTCTCGGCTGAAGCGGATGACCTTTGGCGCTATCCGATCTATCGCAGGCCACCGGAATTGGTGGATGTCGATGACACCAATCGTCCCGCAGATTTCAACCCCTATTATGCCTTCGGAAAGCGGGATGACACTGGCATCTCCTATTTTCCCGATCGTCGCGCGATTGATGAAGGCTATCTCGCGGGTAGGGGGCTTGAGGTTGCCTGGGCGAAATCCAAGGTCGATTTGTTTTTCGTGCATGTACAGGGGGCGGCGCGGCTCGTTTTTCCAGATGGTACGGTCAAGCGCGTCACCTACGCGGCAAAGGCTGGCCACCCGTTCTCACCGATAGGCCGCCTGCTGCTTGATCGGGGTGAACTGGACCCGAAAACGATCTCAATGCAGACAATCCGCAAATGGCTTGCCGATCACCCAGATCAGGTCGACAGCGTGCTGTGGCACAACCGATCCTACATTTTCTTCAGGGAAGCGGATGTCACGGGCCTGGATATGGGGCCAATCGCGGCGGCGAAAGTGCCGCTCGTTGCGGGGCGGGCGTTGGCGGTGGACAGGCTGATCCATACGTTTGGGCTGCCATTCTTCATCCATGCACCAACGCTGACCCATCTGGATGGGGGCAAGCCTTTCGCGCGGCTGATGCTGGCGCTGGATACGGGTTCTGCAATCGTTGGCCCCGCGCGCGGCGACATTTTCACGGGCTCCGGTTTCGAGGCGGGCGAGCTTGCCGGCACGGTGCGCAACGAGGCGGATTTTTATATATTGCTTCCACGCGCCGTTGCGGGGAGATACCGGTCATGAAAGGCAGTCGCAAGCTCGGCAGGGAAGAAAGAGTACTGTGGGGAAAGGTCGCCAAAACCACGCGGCCCATCTCCGGCAGACTGGAAGATCTGCTGGCTTTCGATGACTTAGAAGAAGCGGCTGTTGAACCTTCCCCGCTGCAGGCGGCGAAAGACAGCTTTCCGCGCATGCTGGTTGAACCGGCCGAACCACCGCCATTGACAAAAGATAAAAAGGGCAAAATCCATCATCCGATGGAAAAGCCGGTCAAACGGAAACTGACGCGCGGCCGGCTGCCTCTGGAAGGACGCATCGATCTGCACGGGATGTTCCAGAGTGAGGCGCATGCGGTTCTCCTGGATTTTCTGCTGCGGGCGCACGAACGGGGCTTAAGACATGTGCTCGTCATCACCGGCAAGGGTCGTTCCATCGGCAGCGACGGGGCCTTGAAGCGGGCGGTCCCGATGTGGTTCTCCAAGCCGGAATACCGCCATCTTATTTCGTCTTATGAAGACGCGTCCGCCAATCATGGCGGTGATGGCGCGCTTTACGTTCGGTTATCGCGCCGGAGGAGCGAAAAATCATGACGCCTTTCGCGGAAGCCGTGCGACAATTGCGGGAGCGAAAAGGCGTAACGCAGAAGCAGATGGCCGCCGCCATCGGTGTATCCCCCGCCTATCTCTCGGCGCTGGAACATGGCAAGCGCGGACGGCCCAGTTTCGATCTGCTTCAGCGCATCGCAGGCTATTTCAACATTATCTGGGACGAGGCGGAGGAACTGTTCTTCCTCGCCGGATCATCGGACCCGAAAGTAACGATCGACACCATCGGATTGCCACCACAATATACGGCTTTTGCGAACCGTCTGGCGCGGGATATTCGCAAGCTGCCGCCGAGTGTGGTAGAGGAACTATCAGCCGTGCTGCAAAAAAGCCGTTCTTGCGATTGAAACCCCCCTCTATCCCCTGCTTTATGAGCATCCTGAAGCATGCGGCCTTTGGGTTTGGGAGTAGAATTTCTATACTCGCATGTCGGATTTGAGTGATTCGCTGGCTTCAGGCCCACTCACTGGAAACCTGGCCAGGAAACTTTGGAAAGAGTACTTATGACCGAAACATCGTCAAGCGAAGTCGGCGCGAACGCGGAATATGGAGCCGATTCGATCAAGGTCCTGAAAGGCCTTGATGCCGTGCGCAAGCGGCCCGGCATGTATATCGGCGATACCGATGACGGTTCCGGCCTGCATCACATGGTTTACGAAGTCGTCGACAACGCGATCGATGAAGCGCTGGCGGGCCATGCGGACCTGGTGACAGTGACGCTGAATGCCGATGGTTCGGTCACCGTCACGGATAATGGTCGCGGCATTCCGACAGATATTCACTCGTCAGAAGGCGTCTCGGCTGCCGAAGTCATCATGACGCAGCTGCACGCGGGCGGTAAGTTCGATCAGAACTCCTATAAGGTGTCTGGCGGCCTGCATGGCGTGGGCGTATCGGTGGTCAACGCGCTTTCGGTCTGGCTGAAACTCCGCATCCGCCGAAACGGCAAAGTCCACGAGATCGGCTTTACGCACGGTGTTGCCGACGCGCCTCTTTCGGTTATTGGCGAATATGAGGGCCGCTCCGGCACGGAAGTGACCTTCCTTGCCAGCCCTGAAACCTTCACCATGACCGATTATGATTATGGCACGCTGGAGCATCGTCTGCGCGAACTCGCGTTCCTGAATTCCGGCGTCCGCATTCTGCTCACCGACAAACGCCATTCGGATGTCAAGCAGGAAGAACTGCTTTACGATGGCGGTCTCGAAGCCTTCGTCCGTTATCTCGACCGCGCCAAGAAGCCTCTGGTTGATAAGCCAGTCGCCATCAAAGGTGAAAAGGATGGCATTACGGTTGAGGTCGCCCTCTGGTGGAACGACAGCTACCACGAGAACGTGCTTTGCTTCACCAACAACATTCCGCAGCGCGATGGTGGCACCCATATGGCGGGTTTCCGCGCCGCCCTGACGCGCCAGGTGACGTCCTATGCCGAAACCTCGGGAATCCTGAAGAAGGAAAAGGTCAGCCTGCAGGGCGAAGACTGCCGTGAAGGCCTGACGGCCATTCTTTCCGTTAAGGTCCCGGACCCCAAGTTTTCCTCGCAGACAAAAGACAAGCTTGTGTCTTCTGAAGTGCGTCCTGTCGTCGAAAGCCTTGTCAACGAGGCGCTTTCCACCTGGCTGGAAGAACATCCTACCGATGCAAGGATCCTTGTCGGCAAGGTGGTTGAAGCGGCCGTTGCCCGCGAAGCTGCCCGCAAGGCGCGCGAACTGACCAGGCGCAAGGGCGCGCTCGATATTGCCTCTTTGCCCGGCAAGCTTGCTGATTGCTCGGAGCGCGACCCGGCGAAATCCGAACTGTTCCTCGTTGAGGGTGATTCTGCCGGTGGCTCGGCCAAGCAGGGCCGTTCGCGTGAAACGCAGGCCATCCTGCCGCTGCGCGGAAAGATCCTGAATGTCGAACGCGCCCGCTTCGACAAGATGCTCTCCAGCCAGGAAATCGGCACGCTGATTACGGCGCTTGGCACCTCCATCGGCAAGGACGAGTTCAACGCCGACAAGCTTCGCTATCACAAGATCATCATCATGACGGATGCTGACGTCGATGGCGCCCACATTCGTACACTGCTGTTGACCTTCTTCTTCCGCCAGATGCCGGAACTGATCGAACGCGGCCATCTCTATATCGCCCAGCCGCCGCTCTATAAGGTGACGCGCGGTAAATCCGTTCAGTACCTGAAGGACGAAAAAGCTCTGGAAGAGTACCTGATTTCCATGGGTATCGAGGAAGCATCGTTGACGCTTGGCACCGGAGAGGTGCGGGTGGGTGCCGACCTTCGAGAAGTCATTCTGGACGCGGTGCGGATGCGCTCGCTGATCGACGGGCTGCATTCCCGTTACAGCCGCTCGATCGTTGAACAGGCCGCCATCGCCGGCGCGCTCAACCCCGAGCTTTCGGCCGATCCGACCCGTGCGGAAGAGACCGTTGCCGAAGTTGCACGCCGGCTCGATATGATCGCGGAAGAAACCGAGCGCGGCTGGGCTGGTACTGTCCTTGAGGATGGCGGCTTGCGATTTGAGCGCATGGTCCGCGGCGTCAAGGAAGTCTCTACCCTCGATATGGGTCTGCTCGGCTCTGCTGATGCCCGTCATATCGACCAGCTTGCCGCGCGCACGCGTGAGATTTACGCGACACCGCCCGTCCTGCAGCGCAAAGACGGCACCATGGAACTGGCCGGCCCGCGCGCGCTTCTGGATGCGATATTCGCCGCAGGCCGCAAGGGTCTTTCCATGCAGCGTTATAAGGGCCTTGGCGAAATGAATGCCGAGCAGCTCTGGGAAACCACGCTGGACGCGAATGTCAGATCGCTCTTGCAGGTCCGTGTCAGCGATGCGACGGATGCCGATGGCCTGTTTGCGCGTTTGATGGGCGATGAAGTTGAGCCACGCCGTGACTTTATTCAGGAAAACGCGTTGAGCGTTGCCAACCTGGATATTTGATCCCCAGTGGAAAGCCCGCCTGGGCGATTCACGTGAAACGAAATCTTAGCAAAAAAGCCCAGCGGTGAATTTCCGCCGGGTTTATACATTAAAGGCCGGAACATCATTATAATGTTCCGGCCTTTTTTGTCTTTTTATTCAGGAACCGTTCCGTTGAAGGAGAGCGCGTTTCCGGCAAGATAAAGCGATCCGCCGATCAGGATGCGGGGCGGCGGGCCTTCCGGGTCGACGCGTCCTGCCAGTTCCTCCAGCGCATGCGTTAGCGAGGATGTGGGTGCCGCCACAAGACCGGCATCAAAGGCTGCGTGGGCGAGAACGACGGGATCGATGGCTGCTTCAGTGCCGCTGATCGGAACGGTAAACACATATTCGGCAATATCTGCGAAGGCCTTGAAATAGCCGACCGGATCCTTGGTGTTGATCATGCCTGCGATGATAAACAGCGGACGGGGCGTCTTTTCTTCAAACCCTGCCATCGCTTCAGCGATAACTTCGCCCGCACCGGGATTGTGACCGCCGTCGATCCAGATTTCCGAGCCTCTCGGCGCGATATCGTGGATTTTTCCGGTCAGAATACGCTGCAACCGGCCGGGCCACTCTACCGATGTCATGGCCTTCTCGATCATCCGTTCAGTCACCTCGAAGCCCGCTGCCTTCACCGCGCGGATCGCTGCTGCGGCATTGGCAAGCTGATGGCGGCCGGGAAGCCGTGGCAGAGGCGCATCGACCAGACCGAACTCATCCTGGTAGACCATCCGTCCAAATTCTTCGTGAGCGGAGAAATCTTGCCCGTAGACTGTGAATGGGCATCCCAGCCGCTCGGCCGTGGTTACCAGCGTCTCGAGTGCCGCATCATATTCCTGATGGCCGATGACGACGGGCGACCCCTTCTTCATGATGCCCGCCTTTTCCGCGGCGATCAATTCGACACGGTCACCGAGATAAGCCTGATGATCGAGGGATATCGGCATGATGACCGACACCGCTGGATGGTTGATAACATTGGTTGCATCGAAGCGACCGCCAAGTCCAACCTCGACGACGGCCGCATCGGCGGGATGCTCGGCAAACAGCACGAACATCGCAGCCGTCAGGATTTCGAAGACAGTTATTGTCTGCCCGGCATTGGCAGCACGGATACGACGCAAGGCATCCGCGAACACCTCGTCCCTGACATAGCGGCCCTTTTCTCCAGCAACGCCGAGGCGATATCTCTCGTGCCAATTCACCAGATGCGGCGACGTATGGACATGAACAGCGAGGCCCGCTGCTTCAAGCAAGGCGCGGCAGAAAGCCGTCACTGAGCCTTTGCCGTTGGTGCCGGCGACATGGATCACCGGCGGCATTCTGTTTTGCGGATTGCCGAGTTTTTCGAGAAGACGGGAAATTCTGTCGAGTGAAAGATCAAATCCCTTGGGGTGGAGCTGCATCAGCTCTTCAATGATCTTTTCGGCCTCACCAATCGCGGGCTTGGTCATGTCTTCTGTTCGCCTTTCAGGCGTTTCGCTTGCCATTTGCTGCCGCCTCAAGAAATGAAATCAGGCAACATATAGCATCATCCCGGAGGCAAGTTATGCCTCCGGGCGACATATTTTTTTGCCTCAGGCCGAAGCAGCCAGCGGCACGACGGCGTTTGCGTTGTCGGCTGGCGCCTTGGTCATGATCTTTAGCATGTTGGCCAGCGTGTCCGGGATTTCCCGGCGATCGACCACCATGTCCACCATGCCGTGCTCCAGCAGGTATTCCGAGGTCTGGAAACCTTCCGGAAGCTTTTCGCGAATGGTCTGCTCGATGACGCGCTTGCCGGCGAAGCAGATTTCTGCACCTGGCTCGGCGATGTGCACATCGCCCAGCATCGCGTAGGAGGCGGTGACGCCGCCCGTCGTCGGGTTGGTCAAAACCACGATATAGGGCATGCCAGCTTCTTTCAGCATATTCACTGCAACCGTGGTGCGGGGCAGCTGCATCAGCGACAGAATGCCTTCCTGCATGCGCGCGCCACCGGAGGCCGGGAACATCACAAGCGGGCAGCGCTCGGAAATAGCGCGCTCGAATGCCTTCACGATGGCTTCCCCCGCGGCGATGCCGAGCGAGCCGCCCATGAACTGGAATTCATGCACGACGGCGACGATCTTCAGCCCCTTCAGCAGCCCAACACCGGCAAGGATCGTATCGTCCTGCTCGGTCTTTGCACGGCTGTCGCGCAGGCGATCGGTATATTTCTTGGAATCGCGGAATTTCAGCGGGTCCTGCGCCACCTTCGGCTGCGGCAGAGCCTCATAGACGCCACCATCGAAAAGATCGGCAAGGCGCGCCTTTGCCGGCATCTTCATATGATAGCCGGACGCCGGGATAACCCACTTGTTGTCCTCAAGGTCCTTATGAAAGACCATCTCGCCCGTTTCGGGGCACTTGATCCAAAGGTTCTCCGGAACCTCGGGGCGGCGGCCGAGCATGGAATTGATCCGCGGCCGAACGTAATTGGTGATCCAGTTCAACTGTCTACTCCTGACTGGGCCGCGCGCTTATTCCGCAGCGGCGAGGCGCGATGCACGCACGCCCGTTGAAAGTCCTTTTACCAGCGTCGTAACGGCCGGCACGGTGTCTGCGGTCGCCTGTCCGTCCTTGGTCAGGCTACCGGCAATCTGGTTGACGATGGCGGAACCCACCACCACACCATCTGCGACGGCGCCGATCGCCTTGGCATGATCGGCCGTCTTGACACCGAAACCGACACAGACGGGCAGTTCCGTATGCGCCTTGATACGACCGACAGCGCCCGAGATCAACGATGGATCGGGAAGCGCCGAACCGGTAATACCGTTCATCGACACGTAATAAACGAAACCGGAGGTATTTTTAAGGACGGCTGGCAGACGCTTGCCATCGGTGGTCGGCGTGGCAAGCCGGATGAAGTTGATGCCGCGCGCGAGCGCGGGGATGCAGAGTTCATCGTCCATTTCCGGCGGAAGATCGACGACGATCAGGCCATCGATGCCGGCAGCAAGCGCATCGTCGAGAAACGTTTCGACGCCATAGATATAGATCGGGTTGTAATAGCCCATCATCACGATCGGCGTCGCATCGTCCTGCTTGCGGAACTCGCGCGCGAGATCGAGCGTGGTCTTCAGCGTCTGGCCGCCTTTCAGCGCGCGCTGGCCGGCCAGCTGGATCGCGGGGCCATCCGCCATAGGGTCGGAAAATGGCATGCCGAGTTCGATGACGTCGGCACCGGCTTCCGGCAGGGCTTTCATGATGCCCAGCGATGTTTCAAAATCCGGGTCGCCGCCCATGAAATAGGTGATCAGGGCCGGGCGATTTTCAGCGCGCAAATCGGCAAAGCGCTTGTCCATACGTGCAGTCATGGTCTTATATATCCATTCCAAGGAACTTGCTGACGGTGTGGACATCCTTGTCGCCACGGCCGGAAAGGTTCATCAGGATGATCTCATCCTTGCCCATCTTCGGCGCGCGCTTGATGACCTCGGCCAGAGCATGGCTTGGCTCCAGCGCAGGAATAATGCCCTCAAGCCGGGTCAGCATCTGGAAGGCGTCCAGTGCCTCATGGTCCATGACCGGCACATATTCCACGCGTCCAATATCACTCAACCATGAATGCTCCGGGCCGATGCCGGGATAATCGAGACCGGCGGAAATGGAGTGACCTTCCTTGATCTGGCCGTCCTGATCCTGCAGCAGGTAGGTGCGGTTGCCATGCAGAACGCCGGGGGAGCCGGCCGTAATGGAGGCACAGTGTTCTTCTCCGGAAAGGCCTTTACCGCCGGCTTCAACGCCGACGATACGGACGCTCTTGTCGTCAAGGAAGGGATGGAAGATGCCGATGGCATTCGATCCGCCACCGACGGCTGCGATGACCATATCCGGCAGGCGGCCTTCCGCCTCGAGCATCTGCGCCTTGGCTTCCTCGCCGATGACCGCCTGGAAGTCACGAACCATCTCCGGGTAGGGATGCGGACCGGCAGCGGTGCCGATCAGGTAGTAGGTATCCTCGACATTGGTAACCCAGTCACGCAGCGCCTCGTTCATGGCATCCTTGAGCGTGCCGTGGCCGGCCGTGACCGGCTTTACCTCGGCGCCAAGCAACTTCATGCGGAAAACGTTCGGGGCCTGGCGCGCGACGTCGGTAGCGCCCATGTAGACGACACAAGGCAGGCCGAAGCGCGCTGCGACCGTCGCCGACGCAACGCCGTGCTGTCCGGCACCGGTTTCTGCGATGATGCGGGTCTTGCCCATGCGCTTGGCAAGCAGGATCTGGCCAAGGCAATTGTTGATCTTGTGCGAACCCGTGTGGTTCAGTTCTTCACGTTTGAAGTAAATCTTCGCACCGCCGAGTTCCGCCGTCAGACGCTCTGCGAAATAGAGAGGGCTCGGGCGGCCGGTATAATGGGCGCCGAGATGCTTTAGTTCGGCCTGAAACTCGGGATCGGTCTTGGCCTTGTCCCATTCCGCCTGCAAATCGAGAATAAGCGGCATCAGCGTTTCGGCGACAAAGCGTCCTCCGAAAATGCCAAAACGGCCGTCCTCATCGGGACCGGCGCGAAAAGAATTGGGTGTTGGCGCGTCGTTCACTTCAAGCTCCCTTTGGGCCTTTCGACCAATCATTCACCACATCGAAAAATGCATCTATCTTTGACAAATCCTTGACGCCGGGCGCACTTTCCACCCCGGACGACAAGTCTAATCCGCCTGCGCTGGTTTCGGACAGAGCCTCGACGACGTTGTCCTTATTTAAGCCGCCGGAAAGCATGTAATCAACACTTCCGTCGAGGGATCGCAGGATCGTCCAGTCGAAGGACACGCCATTGCCGCCCGGCAGATCGGAACCCGCGGGCGCTTTGGCGTCCAGCAAAATTCGATCCGCAATACCAATATAAGGGTCGATTTTGGCAAGATCAGCGGCATCGCGAATAGAAATCGCTTTCATGACCGGCAGGCCATAAAGCACCTTGACGTTCAGAAGGCGCTCAGGGCTTTCATCACCGTGAAGTTGCAGGATATCCGGCCTGACGAGATCGACGATCTCATCGAGATAATCGTTATCGGCGTTGACGGTCACGGCGACAACTTTTGCAGCACCTCTGGCCCCCTTCGCCAACTCACCGGCGAGGTCAGGTTCGATATGTCGCGGGCTTTTCTCGAAGAAAATAAAACCAACATGCGACGCTCCACGCCTGACGGCGCGTTCAAGCGCTTCCGGTGTCTTCAATCCGCAAATCTTGATATCCGGTTTCATATCCGCGACCTGACATGAAATGCGACAAGAGTCGAGCCAAATCGCACCCACATTTGATGGAATGTTTCACGTCAATCCAGATGGCGATGCCGAAGACTGTTTTCAATCGAAATCGATGGCGTGAAGTCTGGAACCGTGGCGTTTTAACCAGTCCTTGGCCTCATTCGTGTGTGGGCATAGTTTTTCGCACAACGCCCAGAATTTCGGCCCGTGGTTCATTTCGCGCAGATGCGCAACCTCATGGGCGGCCAGATAATCGATGACAGCCTCAGGGGCCATGACGATGCGCCACGAAAAACTGAGATTGCCGTCATGGGAACAGGAGCCCCAGCGGCTGCGTGTATCCTTGAGAGTGATGGACCTGACCGGCCGGCCGGCGATATCGGCATGAAAGGCGACGAGCCGTTCCAGATCGGCCTTGGCTTCCTTTTTCAGAAAAGTGGCTATCCGCCGTTTCAGATGTTCCGGCGCACCGCTGACTTTCAAGATGGCAGCGCCGTCACCGTCTCTCGCAACATGGGTCACGCCACGCAGGCTGCCGCTGTGTTCAATCCGATGGGAAATTCCCCTGATGTCGATGGTCGCGCCCGGGAGAAGCACACCGGTTTCAGTTGTTTTCGCAAGCTTGGCCTCCAGCCAGCCCTGATGCCGTTCCAGAAAATCGTCCACATGCCGATGGTGCAAGCCGATCGGGATCGTCAGCTTCAAGGCGCGACCACCGGGTTCGATGCGTAACGTGATGCGTGTCGCGCGCGGATTTTCCCTCACCGTTATCGGCACCTGCCGCCCCGCCACCGCAACGGTGCGCTGGCTCGGCGCGGCCTTCTTCGCTGGCGGGGACTTCAGCGATTTTCTGAGGAGCGAAAACATGAAGCGTTCATAACCGATTCGTCCGTCCCTTGGCCACGCAAATGCTTAAGGTGGCCCAACGTCCAACCCTAGACTATCCGGTGTTTGCCGATGAAATCCCGCATGCGCGGCACGATTTCGGTGCGGAAACGCGAGCCGTTGAAGACGCCGTAGTGTCCGACATCGGGCTGCATGTAATGCGCCCGCTTATCGTCAGGAAGGTTGCGGCAGAGGGCATGAGCGGCCCTGGTCTGGCCCACGCCGGAAATATCGTCATTCTCCCCTTCGACCGTGAAAAGCGCGACAGTGCGGATGGCGGCGGGATCGACCGCCCTGCCACGGTGCGTCATGTTTCCTTTGGGAAGCGCATGATCGATGAAGACGGTTTCTACGGTCTGGAGATAGAATTCCGCCGTCAGATCCATGACGGCCAGATATTCATCGTAAAATTCACGGTGTTTTTCGGCCGAGTCACCGTCATTCTTCACCAGGTTCAGGTAAAAATCCTTGTGGGCCGTCATGTGTTTGTCGAGGTTCATGGACATGAAGCCCGACAGTTGCAGGAAACCCGGATAGACATTGCGGCCAAAAGCCGGCTGCGGCCATGGCACCTGCATGACGACATTGTCCCGGAACCACTCGATTGGCTTCGCCTTGGCCAAACCATTGACGGCCGTGGGATTGATGCGCGTGTCAATCGGACCACCCATCAAGGTCATGGACGCCGGTTTGGATTGGTCGCCGTCGGCCTCCATGAGAGAGACAGCCGCCAGCACGGGCACAGAGGGTTGGCAAACCGCGACGATATGGGTGCCTGGGCCGATTTCGCGCAGCATCTCGATGACGTAGCCGATGTAATCGTCGAGATCGAAGGTCCCATCGCTCACCGGCACCATGCGGGCATCGACCCAATCGGTGATATAGATATCAGCCGAGGGCAGCAGGGCCTCGACGGTGCCGCGCAGCAATGTGGCATAGTGGCCGGACATCGGCGCAACCAGCAGCACCTTCGGCTCCGGGGTCCCCTCGGGATTGGCTTCCTTTTTGAAATGAACGAGGTTGCAGAAGGGCCGCGACCAGATGATCTCTTCTAAAACGGGCACCGCCTCGCCATCGATGATCGTCGTTGCAAGCCCGAATTCCGGTTTGACGTAACGGCGTGTCAGGCGTTCGAACACCTCGAAGCTGGCATCGAGGCTTCGTCCAAAAGCCGTGCTGGAAAGCGGGTTGAGCGGGTTATTGCACGCCTGCCGCATCATGTCGGCACCCGCGCGCAGGGGCGCCATGGCCGCGTGATTCATTTCATAGAGATGGTAGAACACTGATGACGCCTCCCTCGCGATCACGCTCTTTTTTTCAACCATAGCAGCTTTTCGCAGGTGCACAAAATTTAAGGCGCCAGCGGTTTCCCGCCAGCGCCTCACATTTGGTTGAATGCCGTCGTCGATCAGATGTCGGCGACGAAAGTCTGCTTCTGGGAACCCAGGCCTTCGATCCCGAGTTCCACGACATCGCCGGCCTTCAGGTAACGCGGCGGCTTAAGGCCCATGCCGACGCCGGGCGGGGTGCCGGTGGAAATGACATCGCCGGGGTGCAACGACATGAACTGGCTGAGGTAGGAGACGACGTGCGCGACGCCGTAAACCATTGTCTTGCTGGAGCCGTCCTGCATGGTCTGGCCGTTGACTTTCAGCCACATGCCAAGGTTTTGCGGATCGGTGATCTCGTCCTTCGTCACGAGCCACGGGCCGATCGGGCCGAAGGTATCGCAGGACTTGCCTTTGGTCCACTGTCCCGCCCGCTCGGTCTGGAAAGCACGCTCGGAGACATCGTGGGAAACGCAATAGCCGGCAACATAGTCCAGAGCATCCGCTTCCGAGACATATTTTGCGGTTTTGCCGATGACAACGCCGAGTTCGACTTCCCAGTCGGTCTTTTCGGAGCCGCGCGGAATGACCACGTTATCGTTCGGACCCACGATGGCGGAGGTGGCCTTCATGAAAATGACCGGCTCCGGCGGCACAGTCGCGCCGGTTTCGGCGGCATGATCGGAGAAATTGAGACCGATGCAGATGAACTTTCCGGTTCCGGCAACGCATGCACCGATGCGATCTTCGCTTAGAACAGGAAGCGTATTGAGATCGAGCGCCGCGATCTTCGCCAGTCCCTCGGGAGAAATGGCATCCCCACCGATATCCTTTACATGGGCGGACAGGTCGCGGACTTTTCCTTCCGAATCGAGGATTGCCGGTTTTTCCTGGCCGGGTTGGCCAACACGCATCAATTTCATGGAACTCTCTCCCGCTTGTCAGACAATATGATGCATATATGAACGATGCATTCATACTTGTCACCCCTTGACGATACCGAGTCTCAAAAAATACCTTCATCCCCGTCAAACAAAGGACATGTCCAGTGACGAACAGCAACAGCAGGCAATCCGAATATCCCGTCGATCCCATCTTTCTGGATCGATGGTCTCCACGTGCCTTCGATGGCAGCGCCATGCCGAAAGAGCATCTCTTGACCATCCTGGACGCCGCCCACTGGGCGCCATCCGCGTCGAACCAGCAACCCTGGCGTTTCGTCTACGCCCACAAGGGCAGCGAGGACTGGTCACTCTTCGTGGAGTTGTTGATGGAGGGGAACCAGAAATGGGCTAAGAACGCGTCCGTTCTTCTCTTCGTTATCTCCCGCGATCACACCATCTCGCGAGACGGCGAGAAGAAGCCATCCGCTACCCACTCCTTCGATGCCGGCGCCGCCTGGTTCTCGCTGGCAATGCAGGCCCATCTGCTTGGGTATCATGCGCATGGCATGGGTGGCATCTTTAAAGACCGGATCGTCGAGAAGCTCAACATCCCCGACGGGTTCAGGGTTGAGGCCGGAGTTGCGATCGGGACGCTGACGGATAAATCCGTTCTCCCCGAGGATCTGGCGGAACGGGAGGTGCCGAGCAATCGCGTGCCCCTGGCGGACGTCGCCTTCGAAGGTCGCTTCACTGGCAAGGCCGACTAACACTTAGGCGGCTTGGCGCCATAAAGAAAAAGCCCGGTAGCGATGCCGGGCTTTATTCATTTTGGTCGTTTCAGCTTATGCAGCGCTGGAAATCCAGGCAGAAAGCGCCGTCTTGGGAGCGGCGCCGACCTTGATGTCAGCCACTTCACCACTTTTGAAAATGGCAAGCGTAGGAATGGAGCGGACGCCGAACTGGGCGGCGAGCTCTGGGTTTTCGTCGATGTTAAGCTTTGCAACCTTGACCTTGCCGGCCAGTTCAGAGGAGATTTCCTCAAGGCTCGGCGCGATCATTTTGCACGGGCCGCACCATTCTGCCCAGAAATCCACCACAACGGGTTCGGCGGATTCAAGCACTTCGGACTGGAAGTTTGCGGCGTCGACTTTTACGGTAGCCATATCTGGCTCTCCTTTCAGATAAACTTTTCCGCTATCGATGTGATGCGGGAGCGTCGAAATTTCAATGCCCCGGTATCTCACTTTGTCTTTATTGCGGCAAGGGCATCTATCATCGCATCGTTGCCAACCTCTATAAAGGCAGCATTTTCCGTATAAATCAGCGCACAGACAAATTCCTTGCCTGGGTAAAGCGGCGCAAGGATTTCGCGGTAGATTGCGAGCTGCGCGATATGGGCAAAGGGTATTTCGTTCGCGCTGCGCGGCGGGACACGGTTTGTCTTGTAATCGACCAGAATGACCTTCTCACCGTCTACGGCCAGACGATCGATGCGACCGGAAACGGCAAATTGCTGGCGACCGAGGATCATCGTTCCCATGATCGAAACTTCTGCGCGGCTATTGGCCGAGAAGGCCTGCTGCACCGCCGGTTCGGCTATGACGCGCAGAACGGCTGCCACCAATCGTTCGCGCTCCTTCGTTGGCCAAAACCGCGCCGCCCTTTCTGCGTAACGCCGCGCTGCCTCTTCCCGCTCGGCTTCCGGCAAATCCGGGAGCGCCTGCAACATGCGATGGACCAGCCGTCCACGTTGCAGGGCAAGTGACGAGACATCGGCCTTTTCGCCGAACAGGGGCGAGCGCACCGCAAGATCATCCGCACCGTCATCGATGATGGTGCCGGCACCGGAAGGGCTGAGCGGCCTTGGCAGGGAAGGCAGCGCAGGCAGCGGTTCAAGAAGGCCGGCAGGAAGCGCATCACCTTCCTGCTGCGCGGCTTCCACCACTTTGCGCGGCGCAGGCGCGGAGCGTGCTTCAGACTTCCGCCAGACAAGCCCCTGCCACTCCTCGCCGTCGGCTCTGAAAAGCTCCGGCTTGCAATGGTCATCATTGTTGGCAAGTGCCGCCTTGACAATAGCATGCCAGCATTCCGGATTGTCTTTCTGACCACGGTAGCCGCACACGACAAGGTGATCTGCAGCACGCGTCATGGCTACATAAAGCAGCCGTCGATATTCGTCCTCGGCGGCCGTTTTCAATCGCTCGTCGTCGGCGCGAATGAGATGATTGGAGAACCCGCTGCCCGGCAGCCAGACGGGAAAGGCGTCAGCGTCAGTTTCAACGAAACGCAGTTTCGGGACATGGCTATGGTTGAAGGCCTTCGATCCGCCATCAACGATGAAGACCACAGGCGCCTCAAGGCCTTTTGAGGCATGCACGGTCATGATGCGAACTTCCCCGCGATCCTTGTCCTGCTCGCGCTTCACCTCTGGGGAATCGGTTTCCAGAACGGAGAGAAAGGCCTGAAGGCCAGGCAGTCCCGTTCTTTCGTGATCGAGCGCGAAGGAGAGGAACTCATCCAGAACGTCGCTCGCCTCGTTGCCGAGTCTTCCGAGGAATTTCTTACGTCCATCATGCAGGGTGAGAACCGCCGCAAAGAAGTCATGTACCGTTGCTGTCTTCGACAGGGCGATGAAGCCTTCGAGCTTGGCGGCAACATCCGCAAGCGCGCTGTTCTCCTCTCGGGAGAGGACTTGCAGCCTTTTCCAGACGCTCTCCGTCTCAGACCGCGTCGCGGCAATGTCAAAAACGTCGTCTTCCGTGAGGTTGAAGAGCGGGCTTTTCAGCAGCGCAGCCAGCGAAAGATCATCTTCAGGCAGCACGACGAAATGGCCAAGCGCCAGGAGGTCCTGGACGGCAATGTGGTCGGTCAGGCGAAGACGGTCAGCACCCGCAACGGGAATATTCTTGCGACGCTTCAACTCGCGGGTCAGGGCATTGACGAAGGCATGACGTTTTCTCACCAGAACCAGAATGTCGCCGGGTTCAACGGCGCGCTCCACACCCTTCTCAATGATGGTTTCTCGTCCGATCATATCGGCGATGCGGGCGGCAATGCGGCGCGCGGTGATGGTAGCGGGGGCACTTTCCCGCAATGCATCAAAGGGTGCCGTCCAGTCCTCTTCATCCTCCGTAGTCTCGGGCGCCACCATATCCCACACCTCTACCGTGCCGGGATGTCCCGCGCGGTTCGATCTGTGTTCCACCGGCTCGTTGTCCGCACTGAGGCCACTCGCGTTTTTCGGATCGGAGAAAACCTGATCAACCGCGGCAAGGACATCCTCCGTCGAGCGGAACGATAGCGGCAGGCGAATGCGGTGAAACGCCTGCTCGACCGCATCGACACGCCTCTTGGTCTCGTCGCGTTCCTGCGAGAAGCGTTCCGGCCTTGCGCCCTGAAAAGAATAGATCGACTGCTTTTCATCGCCCACGGCAAACAGCGTGCGACGCCCCATGCGGGCGCTTTCACCGGTGAAAAAATCCGCTGCGAGCGACTGGATGATCGACCATTGCACCGGGCTTGTGTCCTGCGCTTCGTCAACGAGAATATGGTCGATGCCCTGATCGAGCTTGTAGTGAACCCAGGCGCCGGCCGTATCCCGATTGAGCAGATTGGCGGCGCGCTCGATCAGGTCCTCGAAATCGAGCTGGCTTCGTTGCTTTTTCAGATCCTCGAAATCGCCGATCAACCGCTCGGCCAGCACGAGCGCGCTCTTGGTTGCGCCCAGCATCCGCACCAGCCGGTACCGGTTGCGACAGGCAACCACGTGGTCCCGCGCCAGAGTCAGGGCATCAACGAGATCGGGCGCGGATTTCTGCATCGCCTTGTTGATGACATAGGGATCCGACTTTTTTTCGCCCTTTCCCGTCAGCAGCGCCGCCTCGACGAATTCCATCCGCCGGAGGGGATCGGTCTGACGCCTGGCTTCTCTCAACGCGTAAGCAACCTCAATGACACGGGAGCCGCCAACCTCGTCCGCAAGCGTGAGGTAGGTGTCGAGCGTCAGTCCGGAAAGACCCGGAAGCGGCCAGAAGGCGGCAGCTGCGCTTTGCTCGGTTTCGCCAGCGGCGATCTGCATGTCCTGTCTCAGGCGAGCGTCGAGCCCGCCTGAGCGTTGCGCCTCCAGAAGAAAGCCGCGCAGCGCACTGCGATTGGCGATGATGGCGGAGAGCAGCGCCTCCAGCCCGCTTTCGTCAGCGATATCGAGGACATAGGCAAGCGACTGCGCGAGCGCGGTATCGCCGCCGGACGAAACAGCCGTGAGAAGGGAACGCCGTGCCTCGGCCAGAAGCGTGGTCGCGGCGCGGTCATCAAGGACGGAGAAATGGCCAGCGACATTCGCCTCCAGCGGAAACTGGTGCAGCAGGGCTTCACAAAAGGCATGGATGGTCTGGATTTTAAGGCCACCCGGCGTCTCCAGCGCCTTTGCAAACAGCCGCCTTGCTTCCGCGAGTTTGATGCGATCCGGCACACGGCCTTCGATCGCCGTAATACGGTCCTTGAGGTCGGAATCCGGCAACGTCACCCATTCCGCCAGCCGGTCGAAGACGCGGCTCGACATTTCCGAGGCCGCGGCCTTGGTATAGGTGAGGCAGAGTATGGCTGCTGGACGGCACCCTGCAAGCAGCAAGCGAATGACCCGCTGGGTCAGCACATGGGTCTTGCCGGAGCCGGCATTGGCCGACACCCAGGCGGAGCTGGAAGGGTCGGAGGCAAGCCGCTGACGCGCGCTGGTCCAGTCGATCCAGCTTTCGGGCGTATCGGCGGCGGGGCCGGCGTCAAGGGGATCAATCGTCATCGCCATCTCCCGGTTCTGCCGTTGACCATTCCGAGACACGGGCGAGGTGATCATATTCGCCGCCGTAGGATTGCTGCTCTTCCGGCACCAGCCGTGAGGCAAAGCCATTTTCGCCCTCGCGGAGGGAGCGGACAAATTTCGCTAATTGCTCGATCGATTCCGTTGCTAGCTCGACAGCTGACTTTGGTGGCCTTTTGCCGCTGCGGCTGGAATGTTCATTATTGACCTGATCGGGAAAAAAGCGGTCGCCCGGCCGCAACCGCACATAAATGAGATTTTCAGGCGTTGGTGATCCCGCTTCTCGGAAGGCCCCGCGCATGAGTGCTGCGGCTTCCAGCGCAAGCTGCGGATCAAGCAGCGCGCGCGCCTGATTGACCGATGGGGCAAGGCCCGTCTTGTAGTCGATGATATCCGCCTGACCGCTGGTCTTGATATCAATGCGGTCGGCGACGCCCGTGAGCCTTATTCCTGCCTCCGGAATTTCCTGACCCGCCCGCGCCTCGAAAAAACTGCGTCGGACGGAGGGATGCCGGTCCTTTTCCCAGTCGATGAAGGCGCGGGCAACCGCCGCGAAACGCGGTCGCCAGATGACGTCGACATGGGGAGGCAGGTTCTCTGCATCGAAGCATTCATCGAGAATGCGCTGCATCGCGTCGAGTGACGCCGGGGTACCAGGCACATGAGCCTCACGCGAGTAGCGCTCAATGATCCGATGATAAAGGGTCCCGCGATCTGCGGCATTGGGATCGCGGTTGAAGGGATCCAGCGGGTCGAGCCGGAGGATGCGCCGGGCGTAGATCGAATAGGGATCGCGCCGCAGGCGGCCCACTTCGCTGAAGGAATAACGCGTCGGTTGCAGCGCGGCCGGCGGTTTGGGGGCGGGACGCTTGGCAGGCTCCTGCTCGATGCTCTCGTCCATCAGGCCTGCCCAGTGGCGATAGGTCTCGCCGCGGTTTCTGAGACGTTCGGCGAAATCCTCGCCGCCCAGCGCCAGAAGCCGCTGCAGCCAGCGCGAGGCCACGGCGGGCGTCGAGCCCTGCCTCAGCGCCCGGGTGTAAAAGATTTGCCTTGTGCCGTTCGCCATTTCGAAATCATGCGCCAGCTGCCCAATGCGCCGTTCCGGAGGTTCCAGCCCGATTGCTGTCTTCATGCTTCGGGAAAGAAAAGGATTGTTGGCAGTCTGACCGGGCCAGAGCCCTTCGTTGAGGCCGCCGATGACAACGGTGTCAACGCTTAGAAGGCGAGCCTCAAGGGCACCGAAGATGAATACGCGCGGATGTCGCATCGATCGTGGCTTGATCGATTCGCCGGCCACGAAGGCAGCAAAAATATCGATCCATTGCGGCCCGTCCGCATCGAGGATGTCGCCACTTTCCATCAACTCGGCAAACAGGCTGGAAAGCTTGTCGCCTGCTTCTCCGGACCAAAGGGCCGAAAGATCGTTGGCGTCATCAGCGCAGATGGCTTCCATAACGCGGCCTGTCCGGGCAGCCCAATCGGAGAGTGGCAGCTTGTCGGTAAAGGCTCGGCCGGAGCGATCACGCCGAACAAAGGCGGAAGACAGCGGCTCGGTGGCATTCGCGATGCGCCGGGCAAGATCGCGGGCCAAATCGACGCTTGCCTCCGGCAGCGCAAGCCGCCAGGCGGGCGGGTGCCGATCGTCGCTTTGCGCCATAAGTTGCGCATCGAGAACAGCTTCGAGATTGCCAATTTCCGTTTCGACGCGGCCGCCGCGCAGCGCGATCAACTCCAGCGCCTTTGACGCTGCGACAAAAGCATCGTCGGAAAGACCGAAGCGGGCGAGGGGATGCTTCAAGAGCGAAATGATCGGCACCGGGTCACCGGGCCTGAGGATCGCTTCGAGCGCCAGTTGGGTCAGCCCAGCCTGCGGTGTTGCCGAGAGTGGCGTGCCGGCTGAATCGTCGGCCTCGATGCCAAAGCGCTGCAACTCCGTCGCCACGCGCCGGGCAAGACCGCGGTCAGGCGTGATCAGCGCCGCTTGCGATGGTCGCCCGGCGCCCGGCGCCTGTAATGCTAACCGCAAGGCGACCGCGATGGCAGTCGCCTCTTCGCGCTCATTGGCGGCTTCTATCAGTGTCGCGTGCTCAAAAGCGTCGTGAATAAAGCCTGCGGGCCGTTCCTCGCGCCAGCGGTTCCAGTCACTCGTGGACTTGGCGGGTGCCAGCGCGGCGGAGAATACCGCAGCCCGTTTTTCAAGATCGTGGTCGAGCATGCCGATCTGAACGATATCGTCCCGGACAATGCCCAGCTTCTGCAAAAGCATGTAAAGTCCATATTGCGAATGCGTTCGGCTGGACGGGTCGGTCGGGTCTTCGGCGATCGCCTGCCATTGCTCTTCTGGCATAGCGAGATCGAGCCCGGGAAGTACGACGGTACCCTGTGGCAGGGCGGCGACGGCGGCGATGAGATCGGCAGCGGCAGGGATGGAGCCGGTGGAGCCGGCGACGATGATCGGCCCCGTATTCGGCAGGTTTGTCAGCCGGTTCGCTTCGGCCCTGAGAATGGCGTTGCGATGTCTGCCGGCCGAGGAACGGTTGAGTTCGGAAAGCCGCGCAGGCCAGAAGATACTCGCGATCTTCAGGAAATCCGCGGTCAGCTGCCACCACTGGGCATGCGCGCCGGTATCGAGGTGCCAAAGCGCTTCCCAATCCTTTTCTTCCGTATCCATCGCATCGATAACCTCGCCGAGCGCGCGCGCGAGCCAGATGGCATCGGCGGGGCTCGCGGGAGCGACGAGCGGCGAATCCGAGTGGATCGCCCGGATAGCGTCAGGCAAGCTGTTGCGCCAGGCGAGGATGAGGCGCGCCAACTCGATCAGCCGGCCGGTGCCGGAAATCGGCGGCGCCAGATCCATGATCTCAGGATTTTCGATATCGAAAAACCCGCTATCGTCGTCCGTTTCCCCAAGGGGGCGGATCAACGGCAGGATGGCCGATCGGCCTCCCAGCAGATCAACAAATTCGGATCGCAATACGCGGGCGGAGCGCCGTGTCGGCACATAGATGGTTACCCTCGCAAGCGAAAGCGGATCGGCAGCGTCATATAGATAGTCGGCTGTCAATGTCCCCTGGCAGAGCGTTTCTGCGAGCGTTCTGAGGAACGGGGTTCCCGCAGCGATCGTCAGAACGCGTCTTGCGTGGTGGGAGACCGTCATGCAGAGCGCTTTTCCGTGAATTGCCGGATGATGCCTTCGGCATCATCAATCGCGTCGGGCGTGCCGACGGTAATCCAGTGTCCATCAAGAGAAAGGCCGAAGAGCCGATCTTTTTCGATGGCGCGATCAAAATAGATATTGAGGTTGAAGGCGTCGTCAGGGGCATCGTCCAGGAGACGCGAATTCATGGCGATGGCACCGGCATAAACAACGGGAAACGGATCGCGATCGCGATAGCGCGTCAGCTTTCCATCATCTGCGAGGTTGAAATCCTTCTTTCCGTTGTGGCCGGTGGTACGGTCCATGTCAACGCAGAGGAGCGCCATGTCCATGCGCGTCGGATCGAAAAAATGTGCTAACCGGCGCAGGTTGCTGACCGAATTCGGCATTTCGCCGATCCAGAAAAGGTCGGCATTCATGACGAAGACGGGGCCGGGTTCCAGAAGCTTCAGGCCTTTGGCAAGCCCGCCGCCGGAATTCATCAACTGCGACCGCTCGTCAGAAATCAGGATTTCGACATCCGAGCGGGCCCCCAGATGGGCAATCATCTGGTCGGCATGGTGGTGAACATTCACCACGACGGTTTCGACGCCAGCTTCCACAAGGGAGTCGAGAGCATAGTCGATCATTGGCTTGCCGGCGATTCTCACGAGCGGCTTAGGGATCGTATCCGTAATCGGCCGCATACGCGTGCCAAGCCCGGCGGCCAGCACCATCGCGTTTTTGATCGTCATTCTGCTCAACCGTGTTCGTCGTTAAAATCCATGCCCATGCGAATGCACCACTCCTTAAGCGGCGCCAGCTCGGGATGCGACAGCGCTGCACGAAGATAGCGGAACGTCCGCGGCATATGCTTCATATAGCCCGGTTTTCCGTCCCGTTCCAACAGCCGCACCCAGATGCCGGCGAGCTTGCAGTTACGCTGCGCCGACATGATGGCAAAAGCCTTGAGGAACGCGGCTTCATCGAACGAAGCCACCGTTTTTCTTCGGTTCATATAATGGGAGAGCAGGCGTGCCTGCAGTTCCGGAGAGATGGTGACCCGCGCATCCTGAACGATGGAAGCGAGATCATAAGCGGTGGGGCCAATCATCGCGTCCTGGAAATCGATGAGACCGACCCGCCGGACTCCCTCATTCCGGGCCTGCCAGAGAATGTTCGGAGAGTGGAAATCACGCAGCAGAAGCCCTGTTTCGCAGCCGGCAAGCGAATCGATCAGGCCGTCCCAGATCGCGTTGTACTCCTGTTTCTCGCTGTCGGTCAGTGGCTTGCCGCGCTTGTGCGGCAGGTACCATTCCACGAGAAGCGAGACTTCTATCTTGATCGCCTCGCGGTCAAACGGCGGAACTTCGTAGGTGCCGCCGTCGCGCATCGGCAGCAAGTTCGGCGGCGGCGTCTGGTGAAGAGCGGCGAGACAGGCGACACTTTGAAGATAACGCTCCTCAATCGGCGTGCCATCGGAAGCAAGCACGCCCTCCCGTCCGAGATCCTCAAGCAGGAGAATGCCCTGATCCAAATCGACGGCAAGGATGTCCGGGGCGCAAAACCCCATGTCTTTCAGATAATCGCCTATTGCAACGAAGGGGCGGGCATCCTGGGCGAGGTGCGCAATTTCCGCATAGGTTTTGCCGTCCGCAACGATCGCGCCTCTCATCGGGCGCCGCCAGTCCATCAGGATCAGATCCGCTCCATCAGCGGAGATCGTCTCATAGGCCCGGGTGGAAGCATCACCGCTGAGAAAGCGGCGAGCGGCGTCCGCCCTACCATGATCGCCTAAGAATTTCCGAATTGCGAAGACACGGTCGAGCCGGCTTCGCGCTTGCGCCGGCGCTTCGATCGTCGCAAGGCGACCGTTGCCAGCATGTGTCAGCCGCAGGAGAATGGTCTGCTGGGCCGGCAGAACCTCGGCGGCGATGTCCGGCCACTCGATCAGGCAGATGCCGTCCTCCAGCATCTCGTCTATTCCCAGCTCGTCCAGTTCTGACACGTCGGAGAGACGGTAGAGATCGAGATGGGCGACAGGAATGCGGGCGTCATAGGTCTGAATAAGGGTGAAGGTGGGACTGGGAACCTCAAGGTTGGGCTCATCGGCCATTGCCCGGATGAAGGCGCGGGCGAGTGTCGATTTGCCGGCGCCGAGATCGCCGATCAGAGCGAGGCAATCGCCGGGTTTGAGAGCCAGCGCCAAGTCTTCACCCAGCCTGATGGTGTCCTTTTCTCCCTCAAGGGAGATGGTGATCGGCGAGGTGTCTTCACTCATTCTGCGGCGATGGAATGCGGCCGGGTGGCGGAAGGGATACGGCAGGTCACGATGGTGCCGTTGCCGGGGCGGCTGTCGATGCTGACTGTGCCGTGGTGCAGGCTGACAAAGCTTTCGACAATGGAGAGGCCAAGGCCCGCCCCCGTGCGCCGCCCGCCGTTGCCGCGTGTCGAGAAGCGGTCAAAGACCGTTTTCAACATGTCCTCGGGGATACCCGGACCCTTGTCGGCCACGGAGAAGACGAAGTCGCCTTCGCTGCGCTGGCAGGAGAGCTGGACCGAAGAGCCCTCCGGCGCGAAATTGATCGCATTGGTCAGCAGCTTGATGAGGATTTGCTTCAGCCGCTGGTGATCGGCTACCAGACTGCCGAGATGGGCGGGTGCAACGATTTCGAGCGAAATGCCGCTTTCCTGCAGGCGGTCGGCGATTTGCACCGACACATCGTCTAGCAGCTCGTTCAGGTCATTATCCGAATAATTGAGCTGCATGATGCCGGCATCGACGGTCGCCAGATCGAGGATGTCGTTGACGATGGTCAGGAGGACCGAGGATGAGGTGGAAATATGATCGAGATATTCCGCCTGCCGCTCCGTCAATTCGCCAATCCCGGGCGTCTTCAGAAGATCGGTGAAGCCGATGATGTTGGTCAACGGCGAGCGAAGCTCATAGGAAACATGTTGGACGAAATCGTTCTTCAGTTCGTCGGCCTTCAGCAGCGCGTCGTTCTTTTCCTTGAGCGCGCGCTCGGCGCGCACGCTGTCGGTCATGTTGACGAAGGTCAGCATGGTCTGCGCATCGGGAAGCGGGATGATGGCATAATCAAGCACGAGCCCGGAAAGCAGTTCCAGCGTTCCCTGTCGGGAAGGCCGCGCATCGTCGAAGCTGGTGATGAATTGGCTGAAGGAGCGCCAGCCGTCCGGCCCGTCGTAAGATGGCGCACAGGCGGTCTCTATGGCGCGGATATGGGTGCCGGTTTCCGCCTGTTCCGCCGTCACGCCCCAGAGCGCCCGGAATGCCGGGTTTGACAGCCGGATGCGTCCATCCGCACCGAACACGGCGACACCTTCGGCAAGATGATCGATGGTTTCGCCCTGCACCTTGACCAAGGTGTTGTAGCGCATCTGTAGATCGACCTGTTCGGTCAGATTTTCGAAGACCCATGTCGCGCCGCCCTGCGGATGGGCTGTGGCGATGACGCGCAGCGTCTGTCCGTTCGGCAGATGCCAGAGGTCAGTCTTGGTATCGAGCGACCGATAAACGGAGAGCGCCGTTTCCTTCCAGTTCTTCCAGTTCAACTGCTCCGGCAACTTGCCGGCGGTGCGCAGCCTGTCGAGAAGCTCGGAATTATCGGGGCCGGACTCCAGGAACACGAGATCGAAGCCCCAGAGAGTGGCGAATGCCTGATTGTAGAACTGCAGCCGCTGCCGTCCGTCGAAAATGGCGACTGGCGTTGCCAGATGATCGAGCGTCTCCGCGTGGCTTTTCAGGACACGCTTCAGTTCCTCGCTGATGGTCTCGGCTTCCGTCGCATCAATCGCGATGCCAGCCGAGCCACCGGCTGTCTTGATATCGACGACGTCGAAGAAGCTGCGGTTACCGGACACCACCGTTGAAATCCGGTCGTGATAGGGAGATTCAGGCGTCGCCGTGGCGCGAATCTTCTGGCGCGTCACGGTGCTCAGCAATTCGCGCTTTTCCTGAACGGCCTGGGCCGCGTTGCGCGCATCCACCGCCTGGGCATAGGCGTGGTTCACCCAGATAAGTTCACCGTCCCCATTTCGCCGCCACACGGGCTGTTCGATGGAATCGAGAAGCTCCTGAAAGGTGGAGACCGAAGCGATAAGGCGCTCGCGCTCCACCTGCAATTCGGCAAGTTCCGCGCGCAGATTGTTGAGCGCGATGAAGCGTGCAAAGGCGTTGCCGCCTGAGACCCGGCCTTGCACTTCGACCACTTCGCCGCGCTGCGTTTCGATGGTGAGGTCGAAACTCTGGGCGTGGCTGCGGAGCTTCTCGATTGATTTTTCAAGCTGGCTTGCGGATGCCGGTTTCAGCCAGCGGCCAAAGGCGAGGAAATCATGATCCGCCTGCGGCACCCCTGTCTCAGCCGGCAACTGGCCGAGAAATTCCGGGCGGCTGTCTGCGCCATCCCAGATAACGATGCGGCGGCTCTTGTCGGAGATCAGCGCTTCGTATTTTGCGATCTTATGGTGGGATTGTGCCAGTGCCTGACGGTACTCGCTACTTTCCGCCTCGATATTGCCGCGCTGGCGCACGAGCCAGACGACGGAAAACAGCGTCGCGGAGATCATGCCGACAAAAAGCGAATAGGTGATTGTTTCTCCGGACGAGAATAGCCGCGCTCCCGTCTTTGCCACCAGCCCATCCTGGGCCATTGCAGCGGTCGCCGAGCCGGTGAGAACGGTTCCCGACAGCAGGAGGTGCATGCGTGAGAATCCAGAACGGATGACGTGGATTGCCAGCCGGCATCGCGCGAAGACATTCGCAGGATTGGTCGTGGCCGGTGTGCGGTCCGGAAAGGCGCGAAAACGCGCTAACGCCTGCGCGCCCAGTGTCACGCCCGCATGCGTGTTTTCAACGCGTTGAACTACCTGCTTGCGCAGATCCGAATTGTGAACCGTCATCCCCGGTCTGTCTCCGTCCTATGTGCCGCATCTTCGACAAGACATCCCATTTCGTCCCCGCCGCCCTTTGGCGTGTCCGAATCAAGTCTGATGACAATACCGCCTTCATAAATCTGCGGGAAGGGAGCGCGCAAAAAAGATGCCGCGCGCTTTGTCAAGCGCACGGCATCTAGATATTGTGTAATATCGGTGGATATTAACTATGAAATTAATATCTGTAGTGTTCAGCCTTGAACGGGCCCTGCTTCGAGACGCCGATATAATCTGCCTGCACATCCGAAAGTTCGGTTAGACGCACGCCAAGCTTTTCAAGATGAAGGCGCGCAACCTTCTCGTCGAGGTGCTTGGGCAGCACGTAAACGTCGTTCTTGTACTCACCCTGCTTGGTAAAGAGCTCGATCTGGCCCAGAACCTGGTTGGTGAAGGAAGCCGACATGACGAAAGACGGGTGGCCGGTCGCGTTACCGAGGTTCAGCAGGCGGCCTTCCGACAGCAGGATGATGCGGTTGCCCTTTGGGAACTCGATCATGTCGACCTGCGGCTTGATGTTCGTCCACTTCAGGTTACGCAGCGAAGCGACCTGAATTTCATTGTCGAAATGGCCGATATTGCCGACGATCGCCATATCCTTCATCTCGCGCATATGCTCGATGCGGATGACGTCCTTGTTGCCGGTCGTGGTGATAAAGATATCAGCGGAAGAGACGACGTCTTCCAGGCGAACGACCTCAAAACCATCCATGGCGGCCTGAAGTGCGCAGATCGGGTCGATTTCGGTCACCTTCACACGGGCGCCAGCGCCCTGCAGCGAAGCGGCCGAACCCTTGCCAACATCGCCGTAACCGCAGACGACGGCAACCTTGCCGGCCATCATCACGTCGGTTGCGCGGCGAATACCGTCAACCAGCGACTCTTTGCAGCCGTATTTGTTGTCGAACTTCGACTTGGTGACGCTGTCGTTGACGTTGATCGCCGGGAAGGGCAGCAGGCCCTTCTTGCTGAGATCATAGAGGCGGTGAACGCCGGTCGTCGTTTCTTCGGTCACACCCTTCAGGGCGTCGCGCTGCTTGGTAAACCAACCCGGCGAAGCCTTCAGACGCTTGTTGATCTGCGCGAAGAGAATTTCCTCTTCTTCCGAACCGGGATTGGACAGAACGTCCTCACCGGCTTCAGCGCGTGCGCCGAGCAGGATGTACATCGTGGCGTCGCCGCCATCATCAAGGATCATGTTGGAGAGACCGCCATCGGTCCACTGGAAGATCTTGTCGGTGTACTCCCAATATTCCGTCAGGCTTTCGCCCTTCACGGCAAACACAGGAATGCCAGCCGCCGCGATGGCTGCCGCCGCGTGGTCCTGAGTCGAGAAAATATTGCAGGAAGCCCAACGGATATCGGCGCCGAGTTCCTTCAGTGTCTCGATGAGAACGCCTGTCTGGATCGTCATGTGAAGCGAACCGGAGATGCGGGCACCCTTCAGCGGCTTGCTTTCGCCAAATTCCTTGCGGCAGGACATCAGGCCCGGCATCTCGGTTTCGGCAATGTCCAGCTCCTTGCGGCCAAATGCGGCAAGGTTGATATCGGCGACGATGTAGTCCTTCTCAAGGCTCATGAAGTTCTCCAGATCAGAAGCGCCACGCGTTGCCGCACGGCTTTTTAACGTAGCAGCGGTTTAGCAGGCCACGAACGATCTGGCAATGATGATATAAAGAAGTCTTTATGTCTTTATATGGTCTCGGTTCAGGCTTCTTCGCCGAAGCGGTCGGCGACAAGCGCCTCAAGCGCCGCCAGCGCCTCTTCCGCCTGATTGCCGCTTGCCTCGACATAGACGCTGCAGCCGGGGCTTGCCGCCAGCATCATCAGGCCCATGATGGAGGTACCGCCAACCGTCATACCGTCCTTGGATACGGTGATTATCGCGTCGAAACCCTCGACCATCTGCACGAATTTTGCGGACGCACGAGCGTGCAGGCCACGTTTATTGATGATCGGTAGTTCCCGGGAAAGTGGCGACATGGGCTGACTTCTTACTTACCGCTCAAGACACGGCTGGCGACGTTGATGTATTTGCGGCCAGCCTCGGACGCGTCCTGAAGGGCCTTGTCCATATTATCTTCGCTGCGAACGCCTGCAAGCTTGATCAGCATCGGAAGATTGACGCCGGCAATAACTTCGACATTGCCGTTATTCATCACTGAAATCGCGAGGTTGGACGGCGTGCCGCCGAACATGTCGGTCAGGATGATGACGCCATTGCCATCATTGGCGCGCGCTACGGCATCGATGATATCCTGCCGGCGTTGATCCATGTCGTCTTCGGGACCGATACAAACCGTCTCGATCAATTTCTGGGGACCGACGACATGCTCCAACGCATGACGAAACTCCTCAGCCAGCTTGCCATGGGTGACAAGCACTAGTCCGATCATGAAATGCTCCCTTGCACACGCACTCTCATTGCCGACTATCGCAACGCGGCAATCCTGTCCATTGGTGGGATTTCATCTTGATGAGGAAAATACGAATCGCAAGCCTAAAATCGCCCGAATTGCAGTCACTTCACATTCGTCTTGAAAAGATTCTGAGCAAGTGCAGCAAATTTTCCATAGGGCGTCAGGCTGGAAAGCGGAATACGCAGAAGCGGAAGATGCCCGCCACAGGGCAGGGGCAGAACCTCGTCATCGTCAGGAAGTCTTGGATTTGTGGGCGAAAGAAGCGATGTCACGGCAAAATGCAGTGGCGCACACGCGATGCTTTTTAGCGACACAATGCCACTGCCGCGCAATTCCAGCAGGCCAGCGATCGTTTCCGGCCGCTCGGCCATGATTGTTTCGCCATCGCGATACACGAAAATCTGATCGTCTGCGATCAGCGCGGCGGGCAAACCGCACCGTTCCGCCTCGGTCAGAAAACTGAAGGCCAGCTCGCTTTTGCCGCTGCCGGAGGGGCCCGTGAACAGGATCCCTGTATTCTGGATAGCGATGGCGGTGGCGTGCAGGTTGAAGCGTTCAACGCTCATGAGTTTCGGCCGCGGGCAGCGACAGGGTGAAGCGAGCACCCGAGATCACGCCGTATTTGTCGACGACGTTTTCGGCCCGCAGGCTACCGCCATGGGCTTCCGCAATCTGGCGGCTGATGGACAGGCCGAGACCGGAATTTTGGCCGAAACCTTCGCTTGCCGGTCGGTCGGTGTAGAAGCGCTCAAAAATCCGGTCGATATCTTCCGCCTGGATGCCGGGTCCGTTATCTTCCACCTGAACAATGCAGCGGTCCCGATGGCGGGAAAGGCGTACGTTAATATGCCCGCTGTCTTCGGCAACGAAGGAGCGCGCATTCTCGATGAGGTTTGTCACGATCTGTCCGATGCGCAGATCATGACCATTCACCACGAAGGAGGTCTTCGCACCGGCCTTCCGGTCGACAACATAGTCGATCTTCACCGTTTTCTTTTTGGTGCTGATCTGGCGGGATATATCCACCAGACCCTTCATCAGCACGTCGAGATCAACCGGCGAGGCATCGGCGCGCGCCAGTTCCGCGTCGAGCCGCGACGCGTCTGAGATATCGCTGATCAGGCGGTCGAGGCGGCGCACATCATGGAAAATGATCTCGGTCAGGCGCTGTTTCGACTCTTCTGTCTTCGCTCGCGGCAGGGTCTCAACGGCGCTGCGCAGCGACGTCAGCGGATTCTTGAGTTCATGGCTAACATCGGCGGCGAAACTCTCGATGGCGTCGATCCGGTCGTAGAGCGCCGTCGTCATTTCGCGCAGCGCGATCGAAAGATTGCCTATCTCATCCTGGCGGGCAGAGAAATCGGGGATTTCTTCACGTGTTCTCGCGCCGCGCCGCACGCGGATGGCCGCCGCAGAAAGACGCCTGAGCGGTGTGGCGATGGTGGATGACAGGAGCAGCGACAGCACGATGTTGACGAGCGTTGCAATGCCGAAGACGCGCATGATGGCAAGGCGCTCGGCATGCACGATCTTGTCGATATCACCCGCCTGCGTCGAGAGCAGCAAAACGCCGAGCACCGCGCGGAAACGCTGCACCGGCACGGCGACCGACACGATAAGCTCGCCTTTTTCGGTGACGCGCACGACCGCGCCGCGGACGCCGGTCAGCGCGTTCATGACTTCGGGGTAGATCGAGCCATCGCCGCCGGGCGCTTCCTTATATTGCGGCAGGCTGCTCGGCTGCAGCATGCGGTTGAACATGCTGGTAAACCATTCGCCCCATGTCTGCGTCTCCGGCGTGACCGGTGGCAGATCGAAGCGCAGGACCTGGCCGCGCGAATAAAGATGGCGCGAGTCGAGCAGCAGATTGGCGTCGGCATCAAATAGCCGCGCGCGGGTCCGCGTCGGCGAAATCAGCCGCCGCAGGACCGGCGCCACACGCTCGGGATTGATCGGGAAGCTCAAATCCTCGTCATTGGGGGCAGGGGTAATGCTCTGACCTGCCTGCAACTCGAGCAGCTTTTCCGGATTGATGGTAATCGAGTTGGTATCGACCGAGGCGGAGGCGGACACCGCGCCAGCGATGATTTCGCCCTGTGTCAGAAGACTTTCCACACGCGCGTCGATCAGTCCTTCACGGAACTGGTTGAGGTAGAGAATGCCGCCGACGAGAACTACCGTCGCCGCCACATTGAAAAACAGGATGCGGCGTGTAAGGCTCGAAAACACCGCATTGCCGAAGATACGCCGGACGATCGTCAGCGGATGGATACGATGGCGGCGTTCGCTGCCGCGATCTTCGGCATCGTCACTGTCCGAGACGTTTTCCGGCGTTTTCTTCAACACGTATTCAAGTCCTTACCGCCCCGGATCGAGCGGTCCCCTCAGCGTGAGTCGGCTCGTTCAAGCCGCTTCGCGGAAGCGATATCCTACGCCATAAAGCGTTTCAATCATATCGAAGTCGCCATCGACCAGTTTGAACTTCTTGCGAAGGCGCTTGATGTGGCTGTCGATGGTACGGTCGTCGACATAGACCTGTTCGTCATAAGCGGCATCCATCAGCGCGTCGCGGCTTTTGACAACGCCTGGCCGCTGCGCCAGCGAATGCAGGATGAGGAATTCGGTCACCGTGAGCGTCACCGGCTCACCCTTCCAGGTGCAGGTGTGACGTTCCTGGTCCATGGCGAGTTGCCCGCGTTCCAGCGTGCGCGCCTGCTGGTCTGCAGTCGGCTTCAGCACGCTGCCGGTTGCAGCGGACGCTTCGCGGCTGCTGGCGCGGCGAAGGATCGCCTTGACGCGCTCCACCAGAAGGCGCTGCGAGAAGGGCTTGGTGATGAAATCGTCCGCGCCCATCTTCAGGCCGAACAGCTCGTCGATCTCTTCATCCTTGGAGGTGAGGAAGATAACCGGCAGATCCGATTTCTGGCGAAGGCGCCGCAGAAGCTCCATGCCGTCCATGCGTGGCATCTTGATGTCGAAAATGGCGAGCTGCGGCGGACGGGCAATCAACCCGTCGAGCGCGGAAGCCCCATCCGTATACGTTTCGACCCGGTAGCCCTCGGCTTCAAGCGCGATCGATACCGAAGTCAGAATATTCCGGTCGTCGTCGACTAGCGCGATCGTCTGCATGTAGTTGGTCTCCATCGTCATTTTCTCGTAACTCCCGACATCCACCCAGCCAAGGTTGCGCGCCGCGAGCCACTCTCTTGAGTATAAAGGTGGAACAAATTGTGGCAAAGGAAAAATGGCCATGAAATCGAGGGGGCGCAGCTTCTGATTTTCACAAAAGGTCCGCTGCCGGATTTTAATGCGACTTCAACCGATTTAAAAAGAAATAAAATCTTTTAAATCGATTAATATATTGAAATCACTAAGTTTTTTAATTTCAGCCTCTTGCCTTTCCGAAAGACGCCACGTATTTTCCGAGAAAATTTCAACGGCCTTACGTCATCAACAAGGAACGCGTCATGAACGAGATTGGGGTTCATAATCCTGCCAATGGAGTCGCAGAACTCGGACTGGGCGAGGCCTCCCGCGTCTTTTATAACCTCAATGAAAGCGAGTTATACGAGCACGCGATCCGAAATGGCGAAGCCGAACTGACCGTGGATGGAGCGTTGCGTGCCGTCACTGGCCAGCACACCGGCCGCTCGCCAAAGGACAAATTCGTCGTTCGCGATGCCTCCACCGAAGACACGATCTGGTGGGATAACAACAAGCCGCTGTCTCCGGCGCACTTCGACCTGCTGCATAAGGATATGCTGTCGCATGCCGCCGGCAAGACTCTCTATGTGCAGGACCTGATCGGCGGCGCCGATGAGGAGAACGCATTGCCGACCCGCGTCGTCACCGAGCTTGCCTGGCATTCGCTTTTCATCCGTAATCTGCTGATCCGGCCGAAGCGCGAGACGCTTGATGGCTTCAGCCAGAAGCTTACCATCATCAATCTGCCGAGCTTCAAGGCTGATCCGGTGCGCCACGGTTGCCGCACGGAAACGGTTATCGCCTGCGACCTGACCAAGGGCCTCGTTCTGATCGGTGGTACGAGCTATGCCGGCGAAAACAAGAAGTCGGTCTTCACGGTTCTGAACTACCTGTTGCCCGCCAAGGGCGTCATGCCGATGCATTGCTCGGCGAATGTCGGTCCGGAGGGCGATTCCGCCGTCTTCTTCGGCCTCTCCGGCACCGGCAAGACAACGCTGTCTGCCGATCCGGCACGCACGCTGATCGGCGATGACGAGCACGGCTGGGGCGAACATGGCATCTTCAATTTCGAGGGCGGTTGCTACGCCAAGGCGATCAAACTTTCGGCTGAAGCCGAGCCCGAAATCTACGCTGCGACCAACCGTTTCGGCACGGTTTTGGAAAACGTCGTGCTGGACGAAAACCGCGTTCCTGACTTCAACGATAACTCGCTGACGGAAAACACCCGCAGCGCTTATCCGCTGCACTTCATCCCGAATGCGTCGGAAACCGGCATTGCCGGCCATCCAAAGACGATCATCATGCTGACGGCCGACGCCTTCGGCGTGCTGCCGCCGATCGCCCGGCTGACGCCAGAGCAGGCCATGTACCACTTCCTCTCCGGTTACACCGCAAAGGTCGCCGGCACGGAAAAGGGCGTGACCGAGCCGGAAGCCACCTTCTCCACATGCTTTGGCGCACCCTTCATGCCGCGCCACCCGGCGGAATACGGCAACCTGCTGCGTGAGCTGATCGGCAAGCACGGCGTGGATTGCTGGCTCGTCAACACCGGCTGGACCGGCGGCGCTTATGGTATCGGCAAGCGTATGCCCATCAAGGCGACGCGCGCGCTTCTGACGGCTGCTCTTTCCGGCGACCTGAAGAATGCCCAGTTCCGCACCGATGCGAATTTTGGCTTCGCCGTTCCTCAGTCGCTTGACGGTGTCGACAGCGCGATCCTCGATCCGCGTTCCACCTGGGCCGATGGTGCCGCCTACGACGCCCAGGCGAAGAAGCTGGTCTCGATGTTCGTCACGAACTTCACCAAGTTCGAAGACCATGTCGACAGCAGGGTTCGCGACGCAGCACCGGGCCTTTTGCTCGCAGCTGAATGAGTTAAGCCTCATATATGAGGAGGAGGGGAACCCGGCCTGAGCGCCGGGTTTCTTTTTGCCAGGGTGCTCTTGGTTTCCCGCTGTTTTCATTTTTTGCGTTCTGTGGCATCACGGGCGCGGAGAAAGATCATGGCCAGCGACGCGCTTTACATCAGCAACCGTATCACCATCGCCGGCTGGGAGCTGACGGAGCAATTCGTGCTGGCCGGCGGGCCGGGCGGCCAGAACGTCAACAAGGTTTCGACCGCGGTTCAGCTGTTTTTCGACATCGCCAATTCGCCATCCCTTTCGGACCGGGTGAAGGCCAATGCGCTGCGTCTCGCTGGCAGGCGCGTGTCGAAAGAGGGCGTGCTGATGATCGAGGCCAGCCGCTTTCGCAGTCAGGAGCGCAATCGTGAAGACGCGCGGGAGCGGCTGAAGGATTTGATCCTGGAAGCCGCGGCCCCGCCGCCGCCCGTTCGCAAGGCCACGAAGCCGACTAAAGGCTCGGTGGAGCGTCGTTTGAAGGCAAAGTCCGGCCGTTCTGATATCAAGAAGATGCGCGGTAAGCCCTCCAGCGACTAATCAGAGGGTACTTGATTTTCAGAGCTTACGAAGCGCAACGGTGTCGATCAGGTGGTTCTTGCCTTTGCGCAGAATGAGATCCGCCCGCGGTCGCGTGGGGACAATGTTTTGGCGCAGGTTTTTCAGGTTGATGTTCTGCCAGAGCCCCTCGGCGATGCTGAGCGCTGCCTCCTCACTGATCGACGCATAACGGTTGAAGAAGGAATTGGGGTCGCGGAAGGCGGTCTGCCGCAGGTTCATGAAGCGGTTCACATACCAGTTGTGAATGAAATCCTCGTCGGCATCGATATAGATCGAGAAATCGAAGAAATCGGAAACGATCGGCACGATGCGCCCGCCTGCCGGCAGATCACGCGATTGCAGCACGTTGATGCCTTCGAAAATGAGGATGTCGGGTTGGTCGACAACCGTGTATTCATTGGGCAGCACATCATACGTCAGGTGCGAATAGCGCGGCGCCTTCACATTCGGCTGGCCGGCCTTGATTGCCGAGAGGAACCGCAGCAGCGCGCCAATGTCATAGCTTTCCGGAAAACCCTTGCGTTCCATCAGGTTCTCCCGCCGCAGAACCTCGTTCGGATAAAGAAAGCCGTCCGTGGTGATCAGATCGACCTTCGGGCTGGAAGGCCAGCGCGCCAGGAGCTCTTTCAGAATACGTGCCGTCGTGGATTTTCCAACAGCGACGGAACCGGCAATGCCAATGACGAAAGGCGTCTTGTTGACGTCAGCCATGTTGAGGAAGCGGTTGCGCTGCTCGAACAGCAGTTGCGACGCTTCGACATGTGATGACAGCAGGCGCGATAGCGAGAGATAGATGCGCCGCACTTCGTCCAGATCGATCGGATCATCCAGCGAACGCAGCCGCTTGACCTCGTCCGCAGACAGGGTCAACGGCGTATCGGCGCGGAATTTAGCCCATTCTTCGGAACTGAAGAAGTGATAGGGTGAATATTCGTCCGCACGAAAATGATCGAGTGTGCCTGGCATGCCTCTCTCCCCGCTGCCTGCCGTGACATTCATGACGTCGGCCTCGCCGCCTTTTCCGCAAGGCCGGTCTGGCCTGTGCGCCGCTCAAGCTCGGCAAAAACGTCCGCAAGTGGAATATCGGCAATCTTCAGCACGACAAGCAGATGGTAAAGTAGATCGGCGGCCTCGTTTTTCAGCCCATCGCGATCTTTGGCGATGGAGGCAATAACGGTCTCCACCGCCTCTTCGCCGAGTTTTTTCGCGGCGCGCTCCTGACCGGCCGCAACCAGCTTGGCCGTCCAGGATTCGTCAGGAGATGCGGCGGCGCGGGTTGCGACGATGCGCTCCAGATCGGAAAGGGTAAATGCGCTCATGGGGAAATCCTGCAATCAGTCGAGACGCATGGCGATGCCATGCTCGGCCATGTAGTTCTTGGCTTCACCGATCGAATAGGTGCCGAAGTGGAAGATGGAAGCGGCAAGCACTGCCGTTGCGTGGCCATCGCGAACACCCGCCACCAGATCATCCAGCGTGCCGACGCCGCCCGAGGCGATGACAGGCACGCGGACCTGATCGGCAATGCTGCGCGTCAGGCCGATATCGTAGCCGCTCTTCGTTCCGTCGCGGTCCATCGAGGTGACGAGCAACTCGCCAGCCCCACGCTCGACCATCCTGATGGCGAATTCGACGGCGTCGATACCGGTCGGCTGGCGGCCGCCGTGGGTGAAGATTTCCCAGCGGTCAGCCTCGCCATCTTTCGAAACCCGCTTGGCGTCGATGGAAACGACGATGCACTGGTTGCCGAACTTGTCGGCCGCCTGCGCGACGAAATCGGGATCCTTGACGGCGGCAGAATTGATCGAGACCTTGTCGGCACCGCAAAGAAGAAGCTTGCGAATATCGGCAACGCTGCGAACGCCGCCGCCAACGGTTACCGGCATGAAGCAATGATCGGCCGTGCGCGACACCACATCGAAGATCGTATCGCGGTTGTCCGAAGACGCGGTGATGTCGAGGAAGCAGAGTTCATCCGCCCCCGCGGCGTCATAGGCTTTCGCCGCCTCGACCGGATCACCCGCATCGATCAGATCAACGAAGTTCACGCCCTTGACGACACGACCGTCTTTTACGTCGAGGCAGGGAATGATGCGGGCTTTGAGGGTCATGCACGTGCCTCCTTCGCAGCCTTGATAAGGGCAAGTGCCTCGGCGGGATCAATACGACCGTCATAAAGCGCACGGCCCGAAATCGCACCTTCGAGCTTTGTGGCATCGGGCTGCAACATGCGCTTGATGTCATCGATGGAGGCAAGCCCGCCGGACGCGATGACCGGAATGGAGACCGCGTCGGCCAGTTCCAGCGTTGAGGCCCAATTGATGCCGGCCAGAATGCCGTCGCGATCGATATCGGTGTAGATAATCGCGGCAACACCAGCGCCTTCGAAACGTTTGGCAAGCTCGATGACGCCGAGTTCGGAGGCTTCCGCCCAGCCTTCAACGGCAACCTTGCCGCCCTTGGCATCGATGCCGACGGCGACCTGGCCGGGAAAACGCTTGCAGGCTTCAATGACCAGAACCGGATCGCGCACCGCCACGGTGCCGAGAATAACGCGCGCAAGGCCGCGGCTCAGCCAAGCCTCGATATGATCGAGCGTGCGGATCCCGCCGCCCAGCTGCACCGGGTTTGTCGTCGCTTTCAAAATGGCGTCAACCGCCGCGCCATTGACCGTCTGGCCGGCGAACGCACCGTTGAGATCAACGACATGCAGCCATTCAAAGCCTTGATCCTCGAAGGCCTTCGCCTGTGCTCCGGGATCGGTATTATAGACGGTGGCCTGGTCCATATCGCCGAGTTTCAGGCGAACGCACTCACCGTCTTTGAGATCGATTGCGGGAAAAAGGATCATGTCAGGGCTTCCAGCGCAGGAAATTGGAAATCAGGGCGAGGCCGAGCGTCTGGCTTTTTTCCGGGTGGAACTGCGCGCCCGCCATATTGTCGCGGCCGACGAAAGCCGTCATCGCGCCCCCGTAATTGGTCGTAGCGATGACGTCAGTCGCATGCTTGGCCGCCAGATGATAGGAATGCACGAAATAGGCGTGCAACCCATCCGCGCCGGTCTTGATACCGTCGAACAGCGGATGTGCGTGGCGGATTTCCAGCGTATTCCAGCCGATTTGGGGAATCTTGAGCCCAGGATCAGACGGCGTCATTTGGACAACATCACCCTCGATCCATCCAAGTCCGTTGCTCACGGTCTTTTCCAGCCCCCGGGAGGACATAAGCTGCATGCCGACGCAGATGCCGAGGAAGGGATGGGCCTTTTTTTCGACGGCTTCGACGAGTGCCTCATGCATGCCGGGAACGGCATCCAGACCCGCTCGGCAATCGGCATAGGCGCCGACACCGGGCAGCACGATGCGGTCCGCCGAGGCGACGTGATCGGGCTTGTCGGTCAAATCGATGGTTGCGTTGATACCGGCTTCACGCGCGGCGCGCTCGAAAGCTTTGGTGGCCGAGCGCAGATTGCCCGAGCCGTAGTCGATGATCGCGACACGCATGTCAGCGCCTTCCATTCAAGTCGAAAAGAAACGATCCGGCGGGATCGTTGACGAAGTTTGTGTCGCCGCTCTTTTGCGGCGAAGGGGTCCAGACCGGCTGTGACATCTGTTCCACTGCGTCGGCATTTTCCGAGAGACCGGAGAAATAGATGTCTTCGGCGCTCGAAAGATCAGGGGCTGAAACAACTGACGTCAGCGTCCAGCCTTTGCGGATCAGGTGCCGGACGAGAAAATCGCGTCCCTCCAGCGCCGTGATGAGCCCAGTCGCGAGACCAAAAAGAATTCCGGCAGGTTCGAACCCGGCGAACGTCGAGATCTGCCCGGCGGCAAAAAGGGCGATGACAACGATGGCCGTCGCCAGCCACAGCCGGTTGATCGCAAGCCATAACCATGGCGCAAAGAAAGCCAGCCACACGAAACGATCTGCGATGAAGCGGGTCGTCTTGTGGTCCCTGTCCGGCCCGTTTGGGGCTTCCAGAACGAGATAGCTTGTCATGGGCTTCCTGACAGCTTGGGCGTCAGGCCAGCATGCCCTTCGTGGAGGGAACGCGGCCTGCCTGCCGGGGGTCGATCTCGGTTGCCGCGCGAAGAACGCGGGCAACAGCCTTGAAGCATGTTTCAGCGATATGATGGTTGTTGGCGCCGTAATGGTTCAGGATATGCAGCGTGATGCCGGCGTTCTGGGCGAGCGCCTGAAAGAATTCACGTACCAGTTCGGTGTCGAAAGTGCCGATCTTTGGTGCGGAGAAATTGACGTTCCACACGAGAAACGGTCGGCCGGAAATATCGACGGCGGCCTTGGTCATCGTCTCGTCCATGGCAAGGTCGAGCGAGGCGTAGCGGGTGATGCCACGCCGATCACCCAACGCTTTCGCAATCGCCTGGCCGATGGCGATGCCGGTATCTTCCACGGTGTGGTGGTCATCGATATGCAGGTCGCCCTGGACCTCTATCTCCATGTCGATCAACGAATGGCGGCTGAACTGGTCCAGCATATGGTCGAAAAATCCCACGCCGGTGGAAATTTTCGATTTGCCGGTGCCGTCGATATCCACGCGGACCGAAACCGAGGTTTCGTTGGTCTTGCGGATAATCTCGCCTTTACGTTCTGCCATTTTGGCCGCTCCGTGGAAATGTTGCCGTTCCTTATCAGCACGGGACACAAATATCCAGTTGTTCCATCGTCTTGGCTGACCTGCGGGAAACACGGCGCGATCCCGATGATTGCAATCGGAAAAACCCGACTTACATAGAACCCGAAAAGGGCCGTAACCCGGTCCGTTAACTCCAGGCCCGGCAGGGCAGACAGGTGTTTGATGACAACAATCATTACAGTCAGAAAGGGCGGCAAGGTCGTCATGGCTGGCGACGGGCAGGTAAGCCTCGGCCAGACCGTCATGAAGGGTAACGCCCGCAAGGTTCGTCGCATCGGCAAAGGCGAAGTGATCGCTGGTTTCGCCGGCGCAACGGCGGATGCCTTTACATTGCTTGACCGTCTCGAAAAGAAGCTCGAGCAATATCCTGGCCAGTTGATGCGCGCAGCCGTGGAGCTCGCGAAGGACTGGCGGACCGACAAATATCTGCGCAATCTTGAAGCCATGATGCTGGTGGCCGATAAATCGACCACACTTGCCATTACCGGCAACGGTGATGTGCTGGAGCCTGAACATGGCGCAATCGCCATCGGCTCCGGCGGCAATTATGCATTCGCCGCCGCCCGCGCGATGATGGATACCGACAAGTCGGCCGAAGACGTGGCGCGTCAGGCGCTCGATATCGCCGCCGATATCTGCGTTTACACCAATCACAATCTCGTCGTGGAAACGCTCGACGCCGAGTAAGCCAATTTCTCACCAATGGGTCCTGTGGGCCGGGCCGAATGGCCGGCCGGAACAGGAAAGCCGAGAGGATAGAATGACCACTTTTTCTCCCCGGGAAATCGTCTCGGAACTGGACCGTCACATCATCGGTCAGCATGATGCAAAACGTGCCGTCGCGATCGCACTGCGCAATCGCTGGCGCCGCCAGCAGCTCGATGAGAGCCTGCGCGACGAAGTCATGCCGAAAAACATTCTCATGATCGGTCCGACCGGTGTCGGTAAGACGGAAATCTCGCGCCGCCTTGCCAAGCTGGCCGGCGCACCATTCATCAAGGTCGAAGCCACCAAGTTCACCGAGGTCGGTTATGTCGGCCGCGATGTCGAGCAGATCATTCGCGACCTGGTCGAGATTGGTATCGGCCTCGTGCGCGAAAAGAAGCGCGCCGAAGTGCAGGCCAAAGCGCATCAGAGCGCCGAAGAGCGGGTGCTTGATGCGCTTGTTGGCTCCACCGCATCGCCGGGCACACGCGAAAGCTTCCGCAAGAAGCTGCGCGACGGCGAGTTGGACGACAAGGAAATCGATATTGAAGTCGCCGATAGCGGATCGGGCATGCCTGGTTTTGAAATTCCCGGCATGCCGGGCGCCAATATCGGCGTGCTCAACCTGTCGGAAATGTTCGGCAAGGCCATGGGCGGACGCACCAAGAAGGTGCGCACCACTGTGTCGAAATCCTATGCCGATCTCATCCGCGACGAATCCGACAAGCTGCTGGACAATGAAATGATCCAGCGTGAGGCGGTGAAGTCGGTTGAAAATGACGGCATCGTCTTCCTCGATGAGATCGACAAGATCGCCGCCCGCGATGGCGGGATGGGCGCCGGTGTTTCGCGCGAAGGCGTGCAGCGCGACCTGCTGCCGCTGGTCGAAGGCACGACGGTGTCAACGAAATATGGGCCTGTCAAAACAGACCATATCCTCTTCATCGCATCGGGCGCCTTTCATGTGGCCAAGCCGTCGGATCTGCTGCCGGAGCTTCAGGGCCGCCTGCCGATCCGCGTTGAGCTGAAGCCGCTCACCCGAGAGGATTTCCGCCGTATCCTGACGGAGACTGAGGCAAGCCTTATCCGCCAGTACAAGGCGCTGATGGCGACGGAAGAACTCGACCTCGATTTCACAGACGACGCCATCGATGCCCTGGCTGACGTAGCCGTTCATCTTAATTCGTCGGTCGAGAATATCGGTGCCCGCCGCCTGCAGACGGTAATGGAGCGTGTTTTGGACGAGATTTCCTTCAACGCGCCGGATCGTGGCGGTTCCGCCGTCAAGATCGACCAGGACTATGTTCGTAAACATGTCGGCGATCTCGCCGCCGATACGGACCTCTCGCGCTATATTCTCTGAAGACTTCAGGGATCGAAGAAAGAGGAGTGCGGCCTTATTTGCCGCACTCTTTTATTTTATCAGCCTCATCTCGCATTCAGCCCGCATTTTGTTTATGGGAAGGGCTGCATTCCCTTTGGAACCGCTTTCGTGGAATGATCAGGTTTGTCAGCAGCTGTGCTGGCTTAGCCGCAGGCTTGAAAAAAGGCATTCGCTCGTGCGCAAAACTCTTTTGGCATTTGCCGCTGCTTTGACGTTCACCGTCACCGCATCCTCCTATGTTGAGGCCGCAACGGTCGTACCGCCCGGCAACCGCAATGCCGAGCAGCCGGGCGTCCCCGGTGCTTCCGCAAAGAGAACCAAGGCCTCCAACACGTCTTATGAGCGGAAATATAAGAAGGTCCTTGATCTCTTGTCTTCCGACAAGGCGCTGATTGCCAAGATCAAGTCGACAGCGGCGCGTTACGGTATTGATCCGATCCACATGATCGGCGCGATCGTTGGCGAGCACACCTATAATGTCGATGCCTATGACAGGCTGCAGTCCTATTACGTCAAGGCGGCCTCTTATGCCGGCGGCAGCTTCCGTTTCGGATACAAGGACGAGACGATCGCGCAGTTTCTGACGCATTCACAATTTTCCAAATGCCAGTCGAAAAAGGATTCCTACAGCCTCTGGAACTGTCGCGAAGATGTTTGGGAAGATAGTTTCCGCGGCAAGACCGTCGATGGCGTTGCCTATCCCAACAATCGGTTTAGCGCGGTTTTCTTCCAGCCATTTTACGCGGGCCAGACCTTCGGCCTTGGCCAGATCAATCCGCTGACGGCGCTGATGCTGTCCGACATGGTGGCAAGAACCTCGGGTTATGAGAAGCTGGACGAGAACGATGCCGCAGCGGTCTATACGTCAATCATGGACCCGGACCACTCCCTTGCCTTCATGGCAGCCGCCATTCGCAAATCGATCGATGACTACAGGTCGATCGCCGACATGGATATCTCGAAAAATCCCGGCCTGACCTCGACACTCTATAATGTCGGGGGATCGCAGCAGCGCGCGGCGGTCCTGGCGCAGAAGAACCGCCAGCGTGCCGCAAGCGGAGAACAGCCGTCGTTGCCGGAAGAGAATTACTACGGCTGGCTGGTGAATGACCGTATCAAGGACCTCCAGGGTCTCTTGTAGGAAAAGACTTATATCCGCCAGATTGTTTCCATAATGGAAATAATATTTGGCGATCCGCCGCAATTGACGAGCAGCCGCCTCAGCGTCCAATCTGTGTCTTCAGAATAGAGGAGGCGCATGTGAGCCGCACGGATAAATTCGGTCTTTCCATTGACGACAGGCTGTATGCCTTTTTGACGGACGATGTGCTTCCCGGCGCGGGTCTCAGCAGCGAGGCTTTTTTTGAAGGCTTTTCGGCCATCGTTCATGAGCTCTCTCCGAAGAACCGCGAGCTGCTTGCCAAGCGCGACGCGCTGCAGGAAAAAATTGACGGCTGGTACCGAGAGAACGGAGCACCATCGGATTTCGAGCGCTACGAGGCATTCCTGAAGGAAATCGGCTATCTTCTGCCGGAGGGACCGGCTTTCCAGGTCGAAACAACCAATGTCGATCCGGAAATAGCCGTTGTTGCCGGGCCGCAACTCGTTGTTCCCGTCATGAATGCACGCTACGCGCTGAACGCCGCGAACGCCCGTTGGGGTTCGCTCTATGACGCGCTCTACGGCACCGATGCCATTTCCGAAGCCGAGGGTGCGGAAAAGGGCAGGGGCTATAACCCGAAGCGCGGCGAGAAGGTTATCGAGTGGGCGCGCAACTTCCTCGATGAATCCGCGCCGCTCGCAAGCGGCAGCTGGTCTGAGGTCACCAGCTTCGAAATCGTTGACGGCCTGCTGCAGCTTGTCGTTGGCGATGCCACGACCGGCCTCAAGGACGAAACGCAGTTCAAGGGTTTCACAGGCGACGCGGCGAAGCCCGCAACGATCCTGCTCGGCAAAAATGGCCTGCACACCGAGATCGTCATCGATCCAACCACTGAAATCGGTAAGGGCGATCGGGCAGGCATATCTGACGTCATCCTTGAATCCGCTTTGACCACCATCATGGATTGCGAGGATTCGGTGGCCGCCGTCGATGCCGAGGACAAGGTGCTGGTTTACGGCAACTGGCTTGGCCTGATGCGCGGCGACCTGACGGAGGAGGTCTCCAAGGGCGGCAGCACCTTCACACGCCGCCTCAATCCGGATCGCTATTATACAGCACCCAATGGCTCCGCGCTCACGCTGCCGGGCCGGTCGCTGATGCTGGTCCGCAATGTCGGTCACCTCATGACCAATCCGGCAATCCTTGATCGGGATGGCCGCGAGGTTCCTGAAGGTATCATGGATGCTGTCGTCACAGCGCTCATTGCACTCTACGACGTCGGCCCTTCCGGGCGACGCCAGAACTCCCGGGCCGGCTCCATGTATGTGGTAAAGCCGAAGATGCATGGGCCGGAAGAAGTGGCCTTCGCCAACGAGATTTTCACCCGCGTCGAAAAGCTCGTCGGCATGCAGCCCAATACCATGAAAATGGGCATCATGGATGAGGAGCGCCGCACCACTGTTAACCTCAAGGAGAGCATTCGAGCTGCGAAGGATCGTGTGGTCTTCATCAATACGGGTTTCCTCGACCGTACCGGTGACGAAATTCACACCTCAATGGAAGCAGGCCCGATGATCCGCAAGGGCGACATGAAGCAGGCGGCTTGGATCGCTGCTTATGAAAACTGGAACGTCGATATCGGCCTCGAATGCGGTCTTTCCGGCCACGCGCAGATCGGCAAAGGCATGTGGGCGATGCCTGACCTGATGGCTGCGATGCTGGAGCAGAAGATTGCGCATCCGAGGGCGGGCGCAAACACTGCCTGGGTACCGTCGCCGACGGCGGCGACGCTACATGCGACGCACTATCACAAGGTCGATGTTGCCGCGGTTCAGGAAGGCCTGAAAAGCCGCGGGCGCGCCAAGCTTTCCGAGATTCTCTCAGTGCCGGTCGCGCCGCGTCCCAACTGGACGCCGGAAGAAATCCAGCGGGAACTTGATAACAATGCGCAGGGTATTCTCGGCTATGTCGTTCGCTGGGTCGATCAGGGCGTCGGCTGCTCCAAGGTTCCTGACATCAACAATGTCGGCCTGATGGAGGATCGCGCGACGCTTCGCATCTCCGCCCAGCACATGGCTAACTGGCTGCGCCACGGCGTGGTGACGGAGGCCCAGATCCTCGAGACCATGAAGCGCATGGCCGCAGTTGTTGATGCTCAGAATGCCGGCGATGCCGCTTATCACCCGATGGCATCGGATTTCGACGGCTCGGTGGCTTTCCAGGCTGCTGTCGAGCTGGTGCTGAAGGGCCGCGAACAGCCAAACGGCTATACCGAGCCGGTCCTGCACCGCCGCCGTCTGGAGCTGAAGGCGAAGAAGGCGGCCTGATCAGCCTCCTCACGCACGGTACAAAAAAGCCGCCGGGAGATCCTCGGCGGCTTTTTCTTGATCTGCTGGTGTGACCCTTACTGGATCACGACGACCTTGGTGCTGCGGCCGGGGCGGACGCGGCTGTAAAGGTCGATCACATCCTGGTTGATCATGCGAATGCAGCCGGAAGAGGCAGCGGTGCCGATCGAGGCCCATTCGGGCGAACCATGAATGCGGAACAGCGTATCTTGGCCCTTGTCGTTGAAGAGATACATGGCGCGTGCGCCCAGCGGGTTGGAAAGGCCGGGGCCCATGCCAGCCTCGACATATTTCGCCACTTCCGGCTTGCGATCCGCCATTTCTTTCGGCGGATGCCACATTGGCCATTCCTGCTTCCACGCCACATAGGCTTCACCAGCCCAGGCGAAACCAGCCTTGCCGACGCCGATGCCGTAACGCACCGCGCGGTTGCCGGAAAGGATATAATAAAGGAAACGATCGCGCGTATTGACGATAATCGTGCCGGGACGCTCGTTCGTCTGGAACTCGACGATCTGGCGGCGGTATTTTTCGTTCACGCGGTTGATCGGGATGGCTGGGAGCGCATAACCCGCATCGGTCACCGGACCGTAAACATCATTGAAGATCTGCACCGTTTCGACCTTCGCCGGAACGGGATCGGCAACCGGTACGGAGGCTGCGATCTTGCCTGATGTCGGAGTTGCGGATTGGGAAGTCGTTTCGGCGCAGCCGGCCAGTGCCAGTGCTGCCGTCAGACCGAGTATGGTCAATGGGGTACGGATGCGCATGTCGTTCTCGCGGAAAATTCGCCAAATTGTGCGAAGGAGTAGGCTTAATAGGATAAATCGGTTATTTTCCATTCAGCCGCACTTGGCAAGCCGTTGTGCAGCCGCGAAACGGCACCGCATTTAAAATTGCCGGTTGATTGCCTTTTTTGCAACAATAGGCCAAACGCCTCAGCAGCCATTATCCATGACTATTCTTTCCGTTACCAACAATAATCCGTTAATCGACGGCCGCCAGTCGGACAAGGCGATGCTGGTGCGTCGCGGCGTGCAGGTGCTGTTGCACGAGATGCGCCACTCGGTCTTGCCGGAACTGCCGCTGGCAAGCGGGCGGCGGGCCGATCTCATCAGCCTGTCTTCCAAGGGTGAAATCTGGATCATCGAAATCAAATCCTCGATCGAGGACTTCCGTGTCGATCGCAAGTGGCCCGATTATCGGTTGCATTGCGACCGCCTCTTTTTCGCCACCCATCCAGAGGTGCCAACGGATATCTTCCCGGAAGAATGCGGGCTCTTCCTGTCGGACGGCTACGGGGCGCATATGCTGCGCGATGCGCCGGAGCACAAACTGCCGCCGGCAACCCGCAAATCGGTCATGCTGGATTTTTCGAGAACCGCTGCGACCCGGCTGATGCTGGCTGAATGGACGACGGGGCGCAGTTTCGGGGAATAGCGGCTGGCTTCGGCGCATCGTCCAGACGGAAACCGTTTCCCAATTTTACTGAAATGCTTATTTTGGCGCGCGTTTGGCAAGAATGCGCTGCAGGGTCCTTCGATGCATGTTCAGCCGTCGCGCCGTTTCCGAAACGTTGCGCTCGCACATCTCATAGACACGCTGAATATGCTCCCACCGCACCCGGTCGGCCGACATTGGGTTTTCGGGCACTTCGGTCTTTTCGCCCTTTCGCTGTGTGAGCGCGTTGAAAACATCGTCCGCATCGGCAGGTTTGGCCAGATAATCCAGCGCCCCGAGCTTCACGGCGGTTACGGCGGTCGCAATGTTGCCGTATCCGGTCAGAACAACGATCTGTGTATCGTCGCGGCTCTGCCTGATGGCCTCAATGACCTCCAGACCGTTACCATCGGTCAGGCGCAGATCGACGACCGCATATTTGGGCGGTGCGGCCTTGGAGCGGGTGATACCTTCGCTGACCGTCTCGGCGGTCTCGACGACAAAGCCGCGCGTTTCCATAGCCCTTGCAAGCCGGCGCAGAAATGGGCCGTCATCATCGACGATCAGCAGGGAGCGGTCAGGTCCGATCGGATCAACGTCCTCTGATGCGGTGGTGGCTGAGGGGTTCTGGTTTTCTGTGTTCATGTTTCCGGCCTTCCGGCAACTTTATCGGCTTGGTTTTCTTCTTTTTATCGCCGCTTCAGCGTGAATGGTAAAGTCAACGGCTCCTTTTATCGTCCATCAGCGCCCGAGGCCAGACGATTGTGACGCGTGCCCCGCTTTCGCCAGCGGTGCGGTTACCGAAGGTGACGGCTGCGCCTGACCGCTCCAACAGCGTTTTCGCGATGAATAGGCCAAGTCCCAGTCCGCCCGCCCGCGTGTCGTTGTGACGTTCGGTCACATAGGGTTCACCGATGCGGGCAAGCAAATCATGAGCATAACCGGGCCCGTCATCCTCGATAACGACGGTAACCGTCTGCGAATCGTATGCGACGGTCACGGTTACCTTCTGCCGCGCATAGTCGACTGCATTTTCAATGAGGTTGCCAAGGCCGTAAATGATGCCGGCGTTTCGAATGCCGACCGGCTCCTCTGCGCGGCCGTTCTTTTCCACCAGTTCAAGCCGAATGCCGAACTCCCGGTGCGGGGCCATCACCTCCTCGATCAGGGAGGAGAGCGGCAGGCGGCGCATGTGCTCCTCGTTATCAGCGGAAAGCGACGTCAGCCGGCGCAGGATATCGCGGCATCTTTCGCTCTGGCTGCGCAGCAGCCCGATGTCTTCGCCGAATTTTTCGTCGTGCCCAAGTTCCCGCTCCATCTCCTTGGCGACAACGCTGATGGTCGCAAGAGGTGTGCCGAGCTCATGCGCCGCGGCGGCTGCCAGCCCGTCGAGCTGGGAGAGGTGCTTCTCTCTCTCCAGTACCAGTTCGGTTGCGGCCAAGGCATCCGCCAGCTGGTTTGCCTCGTGGGAAACGCGATACGCATAAAAAGCCGCAAACGAGGTCGTGGCAATAATGGCGACCCAGGTGCCCACATGCAGCAGCAGCTGGATCGGCAGAACTTCGCCGGGATACCACGGAACCGGAAATGGCGAGAAGGCAATCGCCGTCGAGCAGATCACGGCGAAGACGAGGAGAATGAGCGAGTGCCGCAGCGGCTGCGAGGCAAATGCAATAATGACCTGCACGCAGATCAGCGGCGCGAAGGGATTGGAAAGTCCACCCGTGATATAGATGAGCGCCGTCAGTTGCAGCAGGTCGAATGCCAGAAGCAATGTCGCTTCCCAGGGCTCCAGACGGTATGTTGAGGGAAAGCGGGCCGTTAGAAACAGGTTGGCAAGCGCCAGTGCCGCGATCAGAAGGCCGCACGCCAGAAGCGGCAGGGGAAAATTCAGCCCAAAGGCGACGAACAAGATTGTTGCCGTCTGGCCGGCAACCGCCAGCCAGCGCAGCCAGACAATGGTTTGCAACCTTATCCGGCGACTGGCGCGGCCAAGTCTGGTGGTTTCGATCGGTTGGCTGGCCACCGTCTTCTCCTTTGCCCGTTTCATCGTGCTCATGTCCCACGCGGCTTCGCGCGGCTGGTCGGCAGGGCGGCGGCAGGATCCTCCGGCCACGGATGGCGTGGATATCGCCCGCGCATGTCCGCCCGCACATCCTTCCAGGATCCGGCCCAGAAACCGGGAAGATCGCGTGTCGTCTGTATCGGCCTATGTGCGGGCGAGGTCAATTCGAGGAGGAGCGGCAGGCGACCCTGCGCGATTGCCGGGTGATCCCTCAGCCCGAAAAGCTCCTGCACGCGAATGGAAAGCGTCGGCTCGCTGCCATCGTAACGAATGGGGTGCCGCTGACCCGTCGGCGCCTCGAAATGCGTGGGCGCGAGCCGGCTGAGGTCCCGGGCAACCTCGTGCGGTACAAGGGAGAGGATACCCTCGGAAAGACTACCGGGGCGGATGTCCTGCAAACTGCGTGCACCGTTCTGGAACGGAACGAGCCAATCATCCAGTCTCGAGAGCAATGCCTCATCACTGACATCGGGCCACGGTTCGCCGATGCTCGCATGCAGGAAGCCGATCCTGTCACGAAGCTGCAGTGTCTCCTTGGAGAACGGGAGAATGCCGATGCCGAATTCTCTAACGCCATTGGCAAGCGCCCTCGCTGCCCTTTCACCATCGGGGCGGGGCAGGGGCGTTTCATCGAGGATAATGGCGCCAAGCCGTGTCACCTTTCGCGCCCGGGCCTGACCGCTCGCCTTGTCGAACAGCAATTGCTCCTGCTGAACGATAAGATGTGGCATTCGTTCTTCTATATCGGCTCTCTCGATACTGGCTGCCGCCAGAATGCGCGGCTGTGCCGCCCGTCCGGTAACATCGGCGACAACGAGCATTCTGTTGGCAGCCAGCCTCTCCGTCTCGGCAAGCTCGGCGCCGCGCCCATTTGCCATGACGTAACGCCCACGTGCGCCGCGTTGAAGCGCGATGCGGTCGGGATAGGCATGTAACAGCAGCGGCCCGGCCTCGCCAGGTATTTCCGCACTGTTTTTGCCGACAGCGTCATACAGTCTGGATGCCAGCTTGCGGGCCGCCTGCGCCCTCTCGCTTCTGTCGGAAAGAAAGCGGCGCAGCCTTTCATCGAGATCGATATCGTTGCCGCCGAGCCCCTGTTCCGTCAGCATGACGGCAAGCATTGCCGCCTTTTTCCCGGCACCTTCATCGGTTGCCGCAAGGACCATGGCCGCCAGCCGCGGCGGTAGTGAAAGGCCACGCATCAGATGGCCACGCTGCGTGAGCGACCCGTTTTTGTCGAGCGCGCCGAGATTTTTCAAAAGTGCCACCGATTCTTTCATTGCCGCCTCGGGCGGCACATCCAGAAAGGCGAGAGATGCGGGGTCCTGTACACCCCAATGCGCGAGATCGAGCGCAAGGCCTGCCAGGTCGCTTGCCAGAATTTGCGGCGGCGTGAAGGCGTTGAGCGCCGCTGTCTGTCCCTGATGCCAGAGGCGGATGGCAACACCGGGTTCGGTTCGTCCGGCGCGCCCCGCCCGCTGGTCGGCGGAGGCTCGGGACACGCGCACCGTCTCCAGTCGGGTTATCCCCGGCGCGGGTTCGAAAACCGGAAGGCGCTGCAATCCGCTGTCGATCACCACCCGCACGCCGTCGATGGTGATCGAGGTTTCGGCTATCGAAGTCGCAAGTACAATCTTGCGGCGGCCGGAAGCTGCGGGCTTTATTGCCGCATCCTGCTCCTTTTGCGAAAGATTGCCATAGAGCGGAATAACATCGGTATCTGCGGAAAAATGACCATCCAGCCGCGCAGCTGTTCGGGTAATTTCCGCCTGTCCCGGCAGGAAGGCGAGGATGGAGCCTGTTTCGGAGGCGTGGACTTCGGCGATCGCCTTGGCCACTTTCTCTTCAACCGACACACCATGCCACCGTTCTTCGTATCTGATATCGATTGGAAATGTGCGGCCGAGGCTTTGAATAACCGGCGCGTCACCCATGAGCCTGCTTATGCGCTCGACATCGAGCGTGGCAGACATGACCAGAACGCGCAAATCCTCCCTCAACCCAGCCTGTACGTCGAGCGCCAAAGCCAGACCAAAATCGCCGTCGAGCGAACGTTCGTGGAATTCATCGAAAATCACCGTTGAGACGCCAGCCAGTTCAGGATCGTCCAGAACCATCCGCGCGAAGACACCTTCGGTCACAACCTCGATCCGTGTCTTAGAGGAGACGCGGTTGTCGAGCCGCATGCGATAGCCGACCGTCTGCCCGATATCCTCGTGAAGCAAGTCGGCCATGCGGCCGGCAGCAGCGCGCGCAGCAAGCCGTCGCGGCTCGAGAAGAATGATCTTGCCGTCGCCTCGCCACGTCTCGTTTAGAAGATGCAGCGGCACGAGCGTGGTCTTGCCTGCTCCGGGTGGCGCGGAAAGCACCGCACGTCCTGTTGTCCCAAGCGCATCCGCGATGTCACTCAGCACGACGCTTACAGGCAGATCTGGTAGGGCGGGATTAAGGGCGATGGGGGTTCTGGTCATTCTAGGGGCCTGCAAAGGTGTCGTCGTGTAAGATGCGCTATAGCGCGTTTCTAAGCCTCGGTCCTGCGCTTTCGCAGCCTTAAGAATGCACCGGCTTCGTCACCCGGCGGATAAGTTGATACGCGCGTAATATGCAGCGGGCAGAGCTTCTGGAGGGCCGCACTATCTGCGGCACCAACTCAGGCCCCAGAGCGCGACTTCCATGCCGTTTCGCTCCGAAACCCGAAACTATCT
>NZ_JBQYSN010000008.1:0-88023 GCF_052686535.1 Agrobacterium sp. DKPNP3
CCTTCAAAATACCGATGATCTGCTCGTCGCTGAAACGGGAACGCTTCATTCTCTGTCTCCTTCTCCGGAGAACAGACTAACCTCAAACCGAGGACATTCCAGGGGAGCAGGTCAAGACCTTTGGGGTAAAGCTCCGGCTTCCCGTCGATATCCAGCTCTTGCGGATCACCGCGCTTTCCAATGTGGGCCGAGTCAACGACGACGACGCCATTGTGCCCTTGGTCAGGGCCCTGCCACATCATTGTCAGATACTGGACGAAAAAATCGACATTGCGTAGTTTTGAAAGACAATTGCATCCATTGAAGCGGTTTGGGACTTCGTCTCCCACGTTTTGATTCACACCCGGATAGGTCGCCGTTTCAACAGATCGCACAGGAGAAACGCTTGCTGATACTTGAGATCGTCATTTTTTCTGCGGCTCTTATCGCGGTTGGCCTTCTGGCTGTGCAACAGATTATCGCGCAGGTTCGGGAGTATAATTTCTACAAGAAGAATGGTGGTGATTTTTCTGTCGATAGCGAAATGGATCACGTCAAACTTGACAGATCAATGCACTACAACGACCTCCGCCTCACGAACTGGCAGCGATTTTATCTCTTCCGCCCGGCCTGCATCGCCATGCTCGTCTTTTTTTGGGCTATGATGATTGTCTCTCTGCTTTGACTGAAGCGCCGAGCTTCTATGTCAGCGGAATGGCGAAAAAGCCTTCTTCTGCGGAGGTGTTGCTTGATGCAGACCAGTTCACGCTGGTCGAATATCTCAAAATATGCATTCAGGCACAACACGATTGGATAGTTAGGCGTCGCCGTGAAAATGTTGTGCTTTGGTTACCCTTGTGCCGACCAGCGAACACATTCCCGGACCCTTCCAGCACATCCATGATCCGCCCTCAGCGGGCTCGCCCGCAATTACCCGATCGTATAGCTCGATGCTACGCCGCGAAGATGTCTGACTGTCGCTTGCGACAACAATCCACTGCCCAGATATTCAGCAAAGCTGTATGAGAATATGTCACTTCGTTCTATCGCCTGGACCGAATTGGTATCACCAAAGACAACGAGGTATTCGTGATCCTCCGGCGCCCAGATCCAGAGATCATGACCTGAAAAATGGATCAGAAGGTTATAGGGCGAATTTTCAAACAGCGCATCAAGCACCAGCCCGACCGGTTGCGGTGAAAATTGGCACGCAGACTGACCGAACTCGTAAGCAGCGAAATCAATTTCGTCACTACCTATACGCGCGGCGACAAGGGCGACTTCCTCCCCACTTGGAAATTCGGGATAAATCCTCGCCGCAAAATTCCTGTTTCGGATGGCCAGATGGTCGAGCGTGCAATCTTTCCCAATGAACTCTGAAATCACGAGAATCCTCTTCAATCGCCGTGGAAGCCAGTACCACCCAGACCGATATCTCTCCTATTGAGACGAAATGACAGCGTCACCGGGAGCAACTGGCTCATTTGGAATCCCTCACAAAGGTTTCGATCGCGCTCCAGGATAACGATGAAACACGGCCCGCAGGGAAACGCTCGATGGAAACGGCAGCTTTATCCTCGCTATTGAAAGCCAAATCGAAAGCGTCGTGCCCGCTCATTAAACGACAATAAATTGGGGTTACCCTCTGACAGATCGTAATAACGCGTTGCCAAACCGAGCATTGATTGCCGTATCTGACGCGTTTCTCCATCGACAAAATAGAACCCTGATGTCAGCCCGAACAGCCATAGGATGGCATTGCCGGGCGGCCACCCGATTTTCATCCAGTTTTTCAAGTTCACCGCGCTCCTCAAGGATCGCCATCGCGGTTATGAGTTCGTTTAAATTCATGAGGCTTAGCAAGCTCAATGTTCACCATCGTCAAACCGATGCGTCCACCATTGCGTATACTCCATCTCGTCAACACCGTAAGGAGCTTGCAGATAGGGATAATCCCAGGCCTCGTAACGCAGGGGCTTGAGAAAATCGTTGACTGCGCGGTACGCAGCAGGGACTCGCCCCTTGTTCAAGTCGCCGAGCACAGGCCGGGCACCCGCCTGGAAAACGACGCCTCCCTCGTAGGGATGGAGGACAATCTCGTCTCCCAGTACGTCTCTTGCTTTTTCAACGCCACCGACCCGCGCCAGCAGTTCGTCGTTGATGGCTGTCAACCAATTCACGTCTCGGATCACATCGGTGCGACGCAATATTTCCAACGTGAAATTGCTGCCATCTTCGTAAAGAAGGCCTGGAAACCGACGAAACAAGGGATATGCCTTCTCAGTCGCTCCTGCGGCATAGGAATAGAAGAAAAGCGACATGCCGGACACTGCGTAAAAAACCCGAAGATCGCGGCAAGCGTCAACAAAGAGGCGAACGACGCCGGTTGGATTGCGTGATAATTCCGATAGCCGCGTCTGATACATCAGCCGCCCGTTACCACCGCGGTAGCCAACGCTTGGAAGAAGGACAGTAAAGTAGTCGTGGACCGGATCGGTCGAACGCAACGCCTGCTTTGGCATGTGCCTGATATAGAAGCTCGCGGTCTCTGCCTCGTCAAAATATTCATCTTGTGACAGATAATTCGCGACGTCATCCCGTGACGAGATACGGCGTACACGCTCGTTAAAGGACAACAGATTTGCGTTACCTTCCGCAAGGTCGTAGTAACGTAGCGCCAAATCGAGCATGGCTTGGCGTGTACGCCTTGTTTCACCATCCGCAAAATAAAAACCGGACGTCAGGCCAAACAGCCATTGAACAGCATTGCCAGGTGGCAAACCGATTTCGTCCAGTTTTCCGAGTTCCCCTCGCTCTTCGAAGTTCGCGACAACAGCGACCAGTTCGTTTAAATTCATGACATCATCCTACCAGCTTGGCACGGGCGGGCGGCGCCCGCCTGGGATCCTTGGCCCGGGCAACGGAAGCCAGATCGGGGGAGCATTCTCAAGCCCCTTTTTCAGCTGCCGCCATCGTTCTTCGGCTTCCCACTGGCGTTCCTGTTCGCGCTGTCTCACAGATTCTTCGCAATTGTCGCACTCATCCAACACCACGAACTCCCTGTAACGAGCTCTGTACCGTCTTGCGATAGCACGATAAGCATCATCCTTCGCCGCATCATTCGGAAACTTGTCCCCCGGAAACTTCATGTCGTACATATGTGTCATCTGGCCGTTCTCGACTTTCACCACATCGAGCCAGCGCGAGCCACGCACATTGAACCATCGCGTACCGCCCCAGGGCGCCCTGCGGGGAACCTTGGGAACATCATGTTCCTCTCCTTGCAGGATAATATTGCCGGGCGGTTTGTCCGGGAATGTGTTTTTAGGATTGTTCGGGTCCCAGAATCCAAGCTCGGAAATATAGCCGTAATTGGTGCGCGGATCGCCGACCGGCATGCTGCCACCAAGGACCGTGTTTGGATATTGCGCCTGGATCGTTGCATCGACACAGCGTTGATAGCGACCCGGGCTTGCCTCGTCGTCGCGCGGCAAAACCTGATCCATCCATTCAAGCCCCTCGGTAACGCTATTTCTTGGGCGATGCAGCGCATAACAGCGGCAGCCCACCTCGCAGAGATAACGTTCAGGATGGCCTTCAGGCAGGTCGGTCTTGTAGCCACCGACCGAGACGGTGTTTCCCTTGTTGAGGAGCATCTTGTCGGTAAGGCGCGTTACTGCGCGGCCTTGCATGAACACATTGGGAGACCAGGACAAGAACGTCGCCTCATGCAGATGTGTCCCCGATTTGACCCCTCCCGAGGAGCCGGGCTCGTCACCGATCGATTTGGCGAACCGGGAGCCGCGCACGCCGTTCATCGCCCCGCCATGCGAAAACACCGTGGTGGTACCGTCGGCAAGGTCGCGGGCAAATGCGGTATTCGTGTATGGCACGGGCAACGGCTTGGGCGGGGTCAGGCATACATCCGGTAACGTCGAGCGAACATACCCTTTCGAGTTTTTGTGGCAGAGTGTAATCCCATTGATGCGGATTGTTTCCTTCATGCGTCTATCCCACCGGTTTCGATGTCGCGCTGGACGCTCTCCACAATCGTTGCTGCTCTCAACCCATCGCGGGAACTGGCGGACAACAGGCTGTAGAGCAATTCCTCACCCCTCGGTTCTGCCTTTTCGACGCGCGATCCGGGGGGGGGGGCAAGCGCAAGCGCCGCCATCACAAGCCCGCTCGCAGCCCCGAGGTCACCCATTTGAAGCGACGGGATTTCCGCTTTTTCGGACAGGTCGGCCATTTGCGCGGCGTTGGTCGTCATCGCATATCCGAATTCCTCGGCACGTACGCGATCACCATTGAGATCCACAATAAATCGATCCGGAGAAAAGCCGCCTTCGAGGAGAGCCCCATAACAGCTAGCAAGGGCGCGGCCCATCAAACCGCGCTCGGGATCAATAGGGCTTTCAGGCTCTTCCATGATCGACAGGCGCGCAATTCGGCCGAGCCGCCTATTGTCTTCCGGCCCAAGCGCCAACACAGCCGCCGCCTCGCCGGGAACCATACCGTAGGGGTTGTCCCGGGTGAGCAGTTCACCGTGATAGGCCAGACTGTCGAGCATATCGGAGTGAATATAACTGTCGACAACCGCAACAAGGACAACTCTCCCCGTTCTCCTCACGATTTCCAGACCATCCCGACCAACAAGCTGCAGGCTTTCCGCCTGTCCGCCAAAAGAAACGGAGAGGGTCTTCACCTGCGCAAGAGGGGTTTGTTTAAGCCTGGCATCAAAGGCCTCGGCGACAACTCCACCTTCCATCCAATAGGGCAGCAGTAGAAGCATCCCATAATCCGCACTTTCCTGTCCGAGCTGCGCCAATTGCGCAAGACAATCGTCAAGCGCGCAGGAGAGTAACTTTCGCAGCCGCTCGACATAGTCCCGCTCTTCCGTCAGCGGATAGACCGGCGCAAGGGTCGGTGGTCGCCCGTCCGCCATCACCAGGTTGCGGTCCTTCTCGGTGAACCGTTCGCCGCGGGAGTAGGCGGCAATTGCCGTTTCAAAATTTTTGCCGGCAGGGCATGTCAGGCCGGCCGCCAGAATTGAAACCGCCGCTCTCATGAGACCACCCCAGCCATTTGCCTCAATCGAAGGAAAGAGACTTCGACATCCTGGTCGCGACCGCCACATGGTATATGCGCGTTCCATACGAGATCCACGAGACGCTCATCACCGGTAATTTCCACCTGAATCAGCCTGAACCTATGCGTTAATGTCCGGCCAGCAATACGCGTGTCCGCTTCCAGGATACATTGCGGCAGGCGAAATTCGTAACTGCCTTCAGCATGTAGACCTTCGAGCCTCACCGGCTCGCCGCCGCGTAATTCGCCCGGATAGATCTGACCGTCAGGCGCGGTCTGGTGGAATTTTTCGGAGAAATCGGAAGGCAAAAGCGGGGACCGGTGTTTCATCCATGCGTCATCATAGGTGCCAGCGTGGATATACCGCGTTGCCCAGGCTGGCTGAACCGCGCCGAAACCAACCGGCTGCGAAAGCGGCCGATCGGGATGGAAGACCTGCGCAGGAGCCGCTATCTGCGGCAAAGCCAGTTCAGCTCCCTCCGGCGCGCGCTCGAAATGACGGGACCAACCGCGGCCAATCGGGTTAGCTTCGCACTCGGCCCCATCCTCATCCGCAAAGAGATCGCTTCCGCCGAGCGAACGCGTCCATGACAGTTCGACGCGGCCGGCTCGCTCTCTGTCGGCAACCTCCCAACCACGCTTTTTTTTGATCATGCGCGCTTCACCAATAACGATGGCCCGCTTGATCATTGTACCAACCGCAACCATGACATCGATACTGTCTAACGGCCTTTCATCAGGTGCAAAGGCTGAACCATGGAGAAGAATATCTGCGACGGGCCGGAAAGGTGCGAAATCAGCATCGGCGAGGAGCTCTTTGGCCTCGGCATCGCGATAGAGCGGCGAGAGGCGGATAGGCTGCGGCTCAAGAAGATCAGTCATGCCATCGGGACGCGCACGAAACCGCCCGCGCACGGCGACACACCAGTACTCCTTGCCGTCTCGGTCTCGAACGAAATAGCCGTCCGCGGAGAAGGGCGTGTTGTTGCTGACAGCCCACATGCTGGTCAATTCAGATCGATATAGGCGGCATCCAGTGAGATATTCTGGCGAGCCGTCTGGATAATTTTCTTGCCTTCCACCCTCACGATCCCGTCAGAACCCAATGAGATGCGGGCCTCGCCGTTACGGATCGTCAGCGTCCCGGAGCCATCAAACTCGATCATTGTCGCGAGCTTCAAAAGCTTGCCCCACGCGTCCTCCGGCAACGGAAGAACTTCTTGCAGAAGCGCTTTGCGATCAGGGATTTGATTCATATCGTGCGAACTCCCTCTTAACTCACCAAATGGAATGCCGATCGTAAATGAGCGGCACTTCCATCGACCATAGATCCTTATTTCAGTTGATCCGCCAAACTATCTTCGATGGTACGCGTGACGAAGTCGGCATGTATCATCGTTGCGACGTCCGTTGGCGTGGCAGGAAACGCCGTGAGCGAAGCCACCGCGGCGACCACACCCTTCCTTAAACTCAATACCGTCTTTGCACGTATCTTCTGCGCGCTGCCCTGAAGAGTAACGATGTCGATGAAACCTTTATTCACGTCACCGACTTTTTCGCCGGGAACAAAGCTTACATCCTCGTCCAGCTTGAAGCCGACGTCCGGCATCAGATTCTGCAGTTCGATTTCCACCACTTTCGCGGCGAGCTGCCGCAGTTGATCGTCAGTCGGCGACAGGTCCGATTTCGGTGTTGGAAAGATGAACAGGGACACAGCCGCGTTTCCATCCGGATCATTGGAATTTGTGAAGATCGCGCCGGTGTAGGACGGGTTGGGATCGCTGTTCTGCGTCAGTTTTTTCCAGCCATCAGGCAGACGTGTGGAGTAGACAGTGCCGCCGCTCGACGGCAACTTTTCCAAATGCATCGAACCTTCAATACCATCGCCCGTTTCTGTGTCGAACTTCAAAGCTCCGAAAAATTGCCCGATCTGGGGTTCGACGCGAGACGCCTCCTCCTCTGCATAGCCGGCACGCACAATGAGCAAAGACTTATCCTTGCGCCAGACAGCGACCCTCTCACGGCGGTTGAATCCATTATCCGGTCCAAGGGCAAATACATCGCCGGCGTCGCGACCATATTCCTTCATAGCGGAGATGGTAGGTGCCCATTCTTTCGCAAAGAGCCGGGCGTAATCGACACCACGGGCAACCTTTTCCGGTTTGATCTCGGCAGTGATGATCTGGATTTCGAAATGATCGCGATTGGCGGGATCATAGCCGATCGACTGCAGGGTAACATTGTCGAAAGTTTCGTACTTGTCCCATTCGGACAATGCCCGCTGTTCCTTGAACCACATGAACTTGTCGATCTTAACCGATTGAAAGTTAAGCTCCTTGGCGTCTTGAAATGTATATGGCTCCGACGCCTTCGCTGTAGTGTCGAGGGTCAAACGGCTCGTATAATCTTCAGCCATAACATCCAATCCAATTGCGGTCGTCACTAAAACCATTGCCGAAAAAGACAGTCGGCGCAGCACCAAAAATAGAGGCTTCAACGTTCGGTTCTCCGTATCATTTTCCCCGCCATTCCTTGATGAGGTCTGCGGCCTTATCAAGACCTGTCAGGCCCGCGGAGGCTTTTGCGCCACCCCCGACGCCAAAACCAAGTTTCGCGCCAACTTCAGCCCGCGCCTTACCCTTCTTCACACCTGCTTCGGCAGATGCCTCAGCCTGAGCGCCAACAGCGCCCTGCAGCTCACCGCCGACGCAAACACCTATATCCCATTTGTCTTCGATAAGCTGATTGTGCTCTTCGAACAGCCAGTTCCACGCTTTGATGACAGGATTGCCAACACGGGTTGGTGTCAGGCACAGCTCTCCGTTAACTGACCCTTCAATGACGTTCGCCTTGGCGGCAAGCTTCAATGTCCCGGTTATCTCTTCAGGGTTACCGACAAAAGCAACCTCGCCCTCGAGCTCTCCTTTCAGCACAGCACCTTTCGCAGCCCCGGAGATGACTTGATCCTTTAGAACTTCGACTTTGCCCTGAGCCGCAGCAGCACTGGCTTTTGCACTTAATTTGGCGTCAACACCGCCTTTGGTCAGGGAAAATCCGGCCTTTCCATCACCCTCCAGTGCACCGAGCTTATATTCTCCTGAAGCCCAATCCTTTGCCGGATCCCCAAAACTGTCTCCGGCCAGTTTTTTATCTGCTTTCCACCATGTAAACTCGGCAACCTGGAAATTGCGTTCCTTCCATTTGCCGCGCCAGTCAGTGTCGTGATCGGTCTTCCCGTCCGGATTACGACGCGTATAGCCCGAAGCAAGATACTCCCGGACGCCCCTTTGGTATTTTTTGCCAATGCCGGCATCCTTATAGTCCTTGCTCAGTTCGCCAAATTTCCAGGCGCTTTCCTTCGTCTCGTTTTCACGTTCTTTCTGCGGAAGGAGTTTGTTTGCGCTGGAAGATCGTCCAAACAAAATCGTCTCGTTCACTGCGGGTATGTATTCGCACAATCCACCATTAGAATTGAACGTTGGCTGAGGTGTATCCACGCGATATGGCGGCCTTATCCTCGGCGACTCCGGAAAAAACGGGTGACGCTTGAATGTCGACAGATCGGTTTTCAACATATCCAAGACATTGTCGTCGTCGTATGCAGAAAACGGAACACCCAGCATGCGAGATGGAGGTAATCCTGACGGTTTCTCAGCCATGGCCCCGCTCAATTCTGCGTAATCTGATCAGCTTCGAAATGAATATGCTTTCCTTTAATCACGATATGCCCCTCGCGCGACATCGTGAGCATAGACTTCTCTCCAACTTTTATCGTCAATTGTTCGCCTACCCGGATGTTCATGATGCGCCCGATATCTGTATCTGAACGGCCCCGAACGATGATGCTGTGAGATTTGCCGACCGTGGTTTGATAGGTATGTCCGACAACCGTCGATTTTGCCCCGCCAATAACCTCCGAGGAGCCGATACCGACGACCTGCGAGTGGTTTTTCTCCACAAAGAGCTGGAAATTCCCTTTCGCGAAATTGAAAGGGTCCGGGATCTTCAGTTTGCCCAACGCAGCTCCAACCTTGTCGAAGACGAGCTTCGTCTTGTCTCTCAAAAGGTTTGAGAGGGCATTTTCGCCCACCGCGATCGACATGTTGCCCGCAATAACCTCGTCATGGTCGCCGCCAACTTCCGTCGATTTATCGTTGGCCACGAGTTCCGATTTATCGCGCCCTACACGCTTGGAATAATCGTTCAGAATTTCAAAATTCGTGTCCTTCTGGGCGTGGAGAAATATCTCCTCCTGGTCCGCTTCGTCCTCAAACCGCAATTCGTTGAAGCCGGACCCTTTATGCGTATTGGTGCGGAAGGTGCTGCGCGTCTTGTGCGCGGGCAGCTCATACGGCACCGTCTGACGCGCATTCGGTACCACGCCGGTCACCAGTGGCCGGTCCGGATCGCCATCCACAAATGCAACCATCACTTCCATGCCGATGCGTGGGATGATCTGACCGCCCCAGGTGGAGCCCGCCCAGTTCTGTGCTACCCGCACCCAGCACGTATCCGTACCATCCTTCTTCGCCTTGCGGTCCCAAGGGAACCACAGCTTGATGCGGCCATACTGGTCAGGATGGATTTCCTCGCCTTCAGGACCAGCAACGATCGCCACCTGCGTGCCTTCAATGCGTGGGCGCTTCGTTGTCCGGTGCGGCGTCAGCGGCACGCGGGACGGAATTGCCTCGAAGTGGTTGCGATACTCAGGCTCGTTACTGTTTGTCTCATAGGAGAGATCGACAATGCTGTGGCTTGCCCTGATGATCACATGCTCTTCATAGGCATGTTCGGGATGCGCGACCTCGTAAGGCGTGAAGCGGCGGCCGGCTTCCAGAATGCGCGAGGTGGACGATCCGAATACCCGGTCGTGATCAGCCTCGATCGCCTGGGTGCGCAGTTTCTGCGCCCGCTCGGCTTCTTCGACTGTCCTGATGCGGGCCGGATATTCGTAGAGCTCGCGTTTTGTCGCATCCGGCATTTGCACCAGAGACGGCGTCATCGTGCCCGGCACCATGCCCGGCGTCTCAAAGTTCCAGTCCGCACCCGCCCGCTGGCCGGAGACATAGGAGAACCGCCGCGCCCAATCGTTGATGTGATTACGGTCCGACGAGCCCTGCGCCAGACGCACCGTTCCCTCCCCCTGGGCAGCCGGCGACGGCCCGAGCCAGCCGCTGGCGCTGTCGGCCACATGCAGCTTGTGGCTGCCATCCTCATGGCTGAACCAGTAGAACAGGCCGTCCTCTTCGAAACGGCGGGTGAGATAATCCAGATCGGTCTCGTTAAACTGCACGCTGTAATGCTGTGCAGGCGGCTGCGAAATAATGCCTGACGTATCGGGTGCGGGAATGCCGTGTTCTGAAAACAGCGTCTCGACGATCTCCACCGCCGTCTTGTCCATCCAGATCCGGCAGTCGGAACGCCGCGACAGAAGCCACATCTGTGGCCGGATGGTCATCGAATAAGAGCGCAACCCACGCGTGATCGGAGGACCTTCATGGAGCTCTGTTACAAGGCCGTTAAAGGGACGGCGGATGCCGCCGCCCTCACCCTCGCCCTGGCTGATTTCGATCGAAACATCGACCAGCCGTCCGATCAGTTCCTCGGGCTTGACCGCTTCCTTCTTGGCACGCACCGTCAGGCGAATGTCAAAGAGCTGCGACACGCCTTCCTCGACGGTCAGACGCTCCGGCAGAAGCTGATCCTCGCCAAGGGGCGACTTGACCTTGAGGACGCGGCTTGCCTGAACGAAATCAGAAAGTGACGACTGGTCGTCCATGGAACACTCCTAATCAGGACCCGCGGCTGGACTGAAGTGGCCAGAACCAGATCGTTTCCGAATTGTAGTAGCAGGCCGATGCGCATTGGGTGGCCTCTGAGCCACCCCGCACAAGATCGATATGGCCGCCGCCGGTGTAACCAGGGATATTGTTGAACGCCACTACACCGTTACGCGCGCCGATGCCATTACGCGCTGTCGCGGGGGTAAACGGCTCGGGCTCGCCGAGATAGCTCGTCCGTTTCATCAGATTTGCGAGGCGGCGCATGTTCACCTCAATGCCCTTCCCCGCATAGGGACCTTTCTGGATGCGATGCGAGGATGGCACGATGTTGATCCCCGATTTCACGAAAGCGATGCTGACGCGGATGGCACAGGTATTGTGATAGTTCGGGTTACCGATAAAATCATCCCAGCCAATTTCCGTGAAAAGATCACGCTGGCTGAGATAGTTCGGATGCGACGGGTCGCTGCTCGGATAATTCTTATAGAGAGTGTCGAAGTTAACGCGCATGGTTCGTCCCACTAGTTACTTTTCTGCTCACAGGGAAAGGAGACCTTGAGCGCCTCCCGCACGAGAGTGGCTGCCTGTTCATCGAGTTTTTCCGCAGGAAGATCGCCGAGATAGGTGTAGATCCGGTCGGTAAGTTCATGGGGCGCCACGGCGCCTGCGCCACACCAGTCCGATCCGCTCGTCAGATCGGCCACGCCGGCGATATAGGCGCTCGATTTTGCAACGGAAACCAGCCGCCGCATTTCCGGATCGGACACCTCCGGAGCAAGCTTACCCTCGATGGCCTGCTTGAGCTCGGCACCAGAGAATATCCATGTCCGTTCCGCTGCACTGACCGGCGAAAGACCGGACGATGCCAGAACAACCGGCACGGAAACAAAAAACGCATATAGGGAGCGCATCAAAAAACCGCCTCGACCAAAGTCGACGTGAAACATCACGACGTGAGCTGCAAAACTGCAATGAAAACGTTCCGGTGCCGGCAACGCCGGCACCGGGGCGCGTCACGATCAGGCAGCCTTCGTCGTCGCCAGATCGTAGGAGGCGATCATCGGAGACTGCGGCGAGTTGTTGTCGTCGAACGGCGTGTACTTCACTTCCATCTTCGTGAAGTTGAGCTTGACGGTTTCCACCGGACGGTCACCGCTGGAATCCACCGAGTAGCTGGCGATAAGCGTGTTTGTCAGCAGATACTCGATATAGGTGTTGCCCGGATTACCCGTGGTCACCAGATGAATGGTTGCGAGCTTGCCGGTCCGGCCGGCGCAGGCTTCCTGGAAAAGCTTGGTGGAAGAAGAATCGCTAACCTTGGTCAGAATGACTTCCGAAATGGTCGGCTCGGAGGCCTCGCGGTTTGCAGCAGAACCAGCAGAGGTGTTCATGTTGCGGGCCACGTTCCAGTGAATGGCTTCAATATCCATCCACTTGCGATGTTCTTCATGGGTGGCGTCGCCCTGGATACCGTCAATCTGCAGATAAATTGGCATGCTGTAAGCTCCTGTAGCTAAAATGACCTCTTGCTCCGAGGCCGAGTTACCCTTCGTTTAATGCCGCATGCGTCGGGTAGCCCCATCCGACGCGGCAACTTTATCCACCCCAACCTCTTCGGTTACGGCGAATTCATCTGCTTCCCCAGCCTCTTCGGCACGAATGCCGAACCCGTTTTCACCAAAATCGACAACAATCTTCCCGACACGCTCTCCCGCGATGACCTTTTCGAGGAAAAAGCTGGAAAGAGGCGGCAGGAGATCCTTGCCGATCATGATTTCAATGGCGCGTGCGCCAATCTCACTTGCACCGGCGCGCGCCACAAGGGCATCTCGCGCCTTATTGGACAGGGTCAGGCCGGTGCCATATGTTGCGAGCACACGTTCCCTGATCTTGCCAATCTGAATATCCACGATCCTTGCAAGCGCCTCCGTACCAAGCGGCATGAAAGGCAGAATGATCGTGCGCCCGAGGAACGCGGGCTTGAACTGTTTGGTAAGCTCCGGCATCAGAAGCGCTTCCAGCGCTTCGCCTTCCGGCATCGTGTCGGGATCGGCCGACAGCGCCGACAGGAACTCCGAGCCTGTATTGGCCGTCATGAAGATAGTGGTGTTCTTGAAATCCACGTCGCGGCCTTCGCCATCGCGCAGCACGCCCTTGTCAAACACCTGATAGAAAATGTCCTGGACGCCGGGGTGAGCCTTGTCGATCTCATCCAAGAGCAGAACGCCGAACGGCCGGCGGCGCACCGCTTCCGTCAACACGCCGCCTTCGCCGAAACCGACATAACCGGGTGGCGAACCGAGAAGCAGCGAAACCTTATGCTCTTCCTTGAACTCCGACATGTTGATCGTCGTCAGATGGCTGTTGCCGCCGTAGAGCATATCGGCGAGCGACAGCGCGGTTTCGGTCTTTCCCGTTCCGGACATGCCGACAAGGAAAAAAACGGCCGGCGGGCGGCGCGGATCGGATAATCCGGCCCGCGCAGTGCGCATGGCATCAGCAATCCGGGCAATTGCAGCATCCTGCCCCACCACCCGCTCCCGCATGCGCGCGTCCAGTGTCCGGGCACTTTCGATCTGGTCCGCCAGAAGTTTGCCGAGTGGAATTCCGGTCCATCGCGAAACGACGGCGGCGATCGCCTCACGATCAACAACTGTCGGGACAAGCCTGTCGGCATTTGCCGGCTTCGTGTCGACCGCAGGCCGCAGGGGCGAGACATTGGAAACATCGCCTTCAGCCGGCTGCTTTTCGCTTAGCAGAGCCATCTCCGCGTCGTAACGCTCACGCAGATCATCGATCCCGCTCTCAAGCTTTTCGACTTCGCCGCGTATCGACTGAATACGGCTGTCAATCTCGTCATCCTGCGGTTCACGCAGAAGCCAGTTCAACTCATCGGTGAGAAGGCGCCGTTCGCTTTCCATGGCGCGCAGCCGCTCCGGCTGGGTCTGCCGTGCCAGTGAGACGCTGGCCGCGGCCGTATCGAGAAGGCTGACGGCCTTGTCCGGCAACTGCCGCGCGGGGATGTAGCGTGCGGATAATTGCACCGCGGCCACGATCGCCTCGTCACGGACGACAACGTTGTGATGGCTGACGAAGCTGTCAGCGACACCCCGCAACATGCGTATGGCGGTCGTCTCATCCGGTTCGCGCACGTGCACAGGCTGGAAACGACGGGTCAGCGCCGCATCCTTTTCGAAATATTTCTTGTATTCGCTCCAGGTCGTCGCCGCGACGGTGCGCACTTCGCCGCGCGCCAGAGCTGGTTTGAGAATATTGGCCGCATCGCCCTGCCCGGCTGCACCACCCGCACCAACGAGGCCGTGGGCTTCATCGATGAACAGGATGACGGGTTCGGCCGAACGTTTGACCGCATCGATCACGCCATGAAGGCGGCGCTCAAACTCACCCTTCACGCCGGCACCGGCCTGAAGCAGCGAAATATCGAGGTTCAGCAGGCGGACATTACGCAACTTTTCCGGAACGTTGCCAGACGCGATTTCCAGCGCCAGCGCCTCTGCAACCGCCGTTTTACCAACGCCGGCCTCACCCACGAGAATGGGATTATTCTGTCGGCGGCGCGTCAGAATATCAACGAGCTGGCGCAACTCATCATCGCGGCCAATAACAGGGTCAACCTTGCCATTGCGGGCATCGGCGGTCATGTCCTGGGTATAAAGGCGCAAGAAATCATTCTGGCCTGCAGACTGTCCTGCCCCTGCCTGCCCTGAGCCGGCCAGCGCGGACGGAACATCCACGCCTGCGCCATTTTCGCTCGAGCTGCGAAGACGCTCAAGTGCGGTGCGATCCATCGCCTTGAGAGAAGGAAATGCCGAGCGGACGAAAGAGCGAAGTGAGGTTTCCTCATCCATCGCCAACAGCAGATCGCAAAGCGTGACACGGTCGCGGCCAGCCTCCAGCGATGCGAGAATCCACGCCTCCCGGGCTGCCGTGAGAATGTTCTGGGAGAGCGACAAAGCCTCTCCGTCGCCGATGACGGCCTCCTCCAGACTGCGGCTGATTTCAGCCTGCAATACCGGAAGTGGAATTTTTAATTCCTCGAATGTTTTCGCATAGATGCCGGAATCCACAACCGCAAGCAGCCAGTGCGGGATATCCACGTATCTGTGCCCCATGCGCACCGCAACAGAAGCCGCAGCTTCAAGGGTAACACGCAGGTCTGGCTCAAGCGCTCCAACGAGGCGGTTGAGATCGATATGCGACATGCAATGAGCCTCCTGCCCGGGTTCATTCCACAACGTGACGTGGAGTAAATATGATGATGAAACCAACTTGTCCACCCCGAAGTCGATTTTTTATCAGGTGAGATTAGCCACTAGACGCCACAATTTAGACACATTTAGAATAAGTCTGTCGTATGAATAGCCTCACGTAAGGGAAGTAACTACAAAAAATCCATTACTATTTCTCGGAGATAGACTGACGTTGAACGCGCTGAATGTTAAAACAGATTTAGGATTTTTGAATGACTGCGGAGAAAATATCCGGGTCAATGCAAGAACGCGTGAAATATACTATAGAATTAAGGATGAAAGAAACCAGGCTCGCACAGAAGAGCGCGCCGCTTCTCCGCAGGATAACCTGAAAATATCCAGTAGCTGGGATAATGTCAGCAATCTTGGATTGCAGATTATATATTCCGAAAGCAAGGATGTTGAAATATTGGCGTGGCTTGCGGAAGCATCGCTGCGCCTGCGCGGCTTCCATGGTCTGCGCGAAATCTACGATCTCGGCAAAGCGCTATTTTACAACCACTGGGACTCGCTGCGGTCGATTAGCGACGATAATGACGAAGAAAAATTTGCACCTTTAGCGGGATTGAACGGTGTCGGCGGCGAAGGAACGCTTGTTCAGCCTTTGCGCCTCGCCTCATTGATCCCAGGCGGGAAATTTGGCGAACACAGCCTCTGGGACTTCCAACTCGCGCAGCGCCCCAATGAGAGCAAACGTCGAGAAGAGCTATATCGGCTTGCGTCTGAAGCTGGCGTTGCCGCCATGTCATCGCAGTTGGCTGAAGTGACTGCGTGCCTCTCCTCGTTTGATGCCATCATGACCATTCTTGCCGAGCGCTGCGGGCAATCGGCACCCCCGAGTTCCCATATCCGCAACACGCTGGTCGAAGCAGCGTCTGCAATTCGCTCGCTCGGCGGGCGTGACCAGGATCCGGCGCCCGTCGAACAGGAAACCGTGGCCATCAGCGGTTCCGACGAGAACGGGGCGGCCGCCGTGCGTCCCGCCGTGACCGCGCCGGAAGGCATATTATCGCGCGACGAAGCATTTGAAACTCTTCTCTCGGTTGCGCGTTACTTCCGCCGTACCGAGCCGCATTCACCGATCTCCCTTGCCATAGAGACACTGGTGCGCAGGGGACGCATGGATTTTTCGGAACTGCTGGCCGAGCTTTTGCCGGAAGCACAGGTCCGCAACGCAGTCTTAACCGCCGCCGGCATCAAGCCAAGCGGAGAGAGCAACGGAAAATAGGAAAGCACGGAGCGCGACGCCGCTCCGTAACAGTCGTCTGTGCCAAGTGGCACCAAGGAGGTTGAAATGGCAAGTGTACATGAAAAGCTGGAGCGTGTTCGCAAACCACGCGTTCACATCAAATACGAAGTCGAAACCGAAGGCGCGATGGTGGTGAAGGAACTGCCTTTCGTGGTCGGTGTGCTCGGTGATTTCTCCGGCAATCCCACCCAGCCGCTCAAGCCGTTCGGGGAGCGTAAATTCGTCCAGATCGATCGCGACAATTTCGACGAAGTCATGCGGCGCATGACGCCCGGTCTCAATATCTCCGTTGCCAATACGCTGCAGAAGGATGGCACGGACATGCAGGTCAACCTGAAGTTCGAAAGTATGGATGATTTCGAACCCGGCGCTGTCGTGCAGCAGGTTCCGGCACTCAAGGCGCTTCTGGATGCCCGCAACGAACTGCGCGACCTTCTTTCCAAGGCCGACCGTTCGGAAGATCTTGAGCGGTTGCTGGAAGATATTTTGCAGAACAAGAGCGACCTCGCAACGCTGGTTTCCGAACTCAAGGAAAAGAACGGCGCGAAAGAATAATCGCCTGTGCGGAGGAATACCTCCTCGAACGGCCCCGCTTGGGGCTTCCAACTGTTCAAGCGGCATTTTCAAAGCCGCATGTGGAAGGACTGAAACATGAGCGCTGAGAGCCTGCTGAAAAATGAAGCACAGGCAACGACCGCCGAAGATCAGGGACTGCTGTCCAAGGTGGTTGCCGCTACCCGTCAAACCGAACCGGACCGCGCGCAGAACCTCCTGCGTACGCTGACCGATCAGGCACTGAAGGGGACGGTAAAATATGACCGCAACCTCACCGTCACCCTTAACCACGCGATCGCGGAGCTGGACCGCACGATTTCCGAACAGCTCGCAGCTATCATGCAGGCGCCCGAATTCGCCAAGCTGGAGGGCACCTGGCGTGGGTTGAACTATCTCGTCAAGAACTCCGAAACGAGCGTCAACCTCAAAATCCGCGTCATGAATGCCGGTAAGCGTGAACTGGCGCGCGATCTGGAAAAAGCCGTCGAATTCGATCAGTCGCGCCTCTTCAAGGCGATCTATGAAGACGAATTCGGCACCCCCGGCGGCGAACCGCTCGGCGCCATTATCGGCGATTACGAATTCGACAATTCCTTCGATGACGTCCAGCTGCTGCAAGGCGTCTCATCGATCGCGGCGGCAGCCTTCGCGCCCTTCATCTCGGCTGCCAGCCCGCACATGTTCGGTTTCGAGGACTATCGCGATCTAGCCCGTCCGCGCGATCTGGAGAAGATTTTCGACACGGTCGAATATGCCAAGTGGCGCAGCTTCCGCGAAAGTGACGATTCCCGTTTCGTCACGCTCGCTCTTCCGCGTGTTCTGGCGCGTATGCCCTATGGTCCGAAAACCAATCCGATCGATGATTTCGCCTACGACGAAACGAAGGGTGCGGTGAATGGTGACCTTGAACATGACGAATATTGCTGGATGAACGCCGCATACGTGATGGGCACCAAGCTGACCGATGCCTTCGCAAAAAGCGGCTGGTGCACGGCTATCCGAGGGGCTGAAAACGGCGGCAAGGTGGAAAACCTGCCCATGCACGTCTTCTCCAGCGATGACGGCGACCTGGATCTGAAATGCCCGACCGAAGTCGGCATTACCGACCGCCGCGACGCCGAACTCGGCAAACTCGGCTTCCTGCCGCTCTGCCACTACAAGAACACGGACTATGCGGTGTTCTTCGGCGCCCAGACCGCGCACAAGCCGAAGCTCTATGACAAGCCGGAAGCCACAGCCAACGCCGCCGTTTCGGCACGTCTGCCCTACATCATGGCCACGTCGCGTTTCGCGCATTATCTCAAGGTTATGGGGCGCGACAAGATCGGCTCCTTCATGGAAGCGTCCGATTGCGAAGTGTGGCTCAATCGCTGGATCGCCAACTACGTCAACGCCAATGACGAGGCGGGTGAGGAAAGCCGCGCCAAATATCCGCTGCGCGATGCCAAGGTGACCGTGCAGGAAGTGCCCGGCAAACCCGGCGCCTACAATGCAGTCGCATGGATGCGGCCCTGGTTGCAGATGGAAGAACTGACGACCTCGCTGCGCATGGTCGCCCGTATTCCGTCGAAGAACTGAGCCTGGTCCGGGGTGGTCTGCTACCCCGGCCCCGTTCATCATCCGGAGCCCACTCATGGCGCATCAGTCCTTTCCGGACGCCCGCATTTTCGCCGACCAGCTCATCGCCCTCATCGACGATGCGCTGATCGGCCAGGTGAACGCCATTCTCCACCATCCCGATTTTCAGGCGATGGAGGCGAGATGGCGCGGGCTTGCCATGGTCGTGCGCGAGGCGGGCCGCAGCACCGACGTGAAGGTGAAACTGCTGAACGCCAGCTGGCGCGACCTTGCCCGCAACACAGAACGCGCCACCGACTTCGACCAGAGCCATCTTTTCGAGGTCGTCTATAACCGCGAATTCGGCATGCCGGGCGGCGAACCGGTCGGCCTTCTGATCGGCGACTACGCCTTTTCCCCTGATGATCTTGATGGTGCCGATTCCATCACAACGCTGTCACAGATCGGCATGGTGGCTGCGGCCGCCTTCTGCCCTTTCGTGGCGGCGGCTTCGCCTTCCACCGTTGGGCTGCAGGACTTTTCGGAACTCAGCCGGGTCCATGACTTCTCATGGCTGAAACAGGAGAAATCGCGTCTGCGGTGGAATGCGCTTCGCGCACGCGACGATTCACGCTTCGTAGGCCTTGTCGCACCGCGCGTGTTGCTACGCTCTCCCTATAAGCCCTATGCGCGCGGGCGGGATGACGGATTTCCATTCCGCGAGCATGTGGCGGAAAGCGGCGAGACGCTGCTGTGGGGCAACGCCGCCTTTGCCTTCGCAACGGTTGTGGTGCGCAATTTCGTCGATTCCGGCTGGTTTGCGGATCTGCGCGGCGTTACACAGGACGCCGTGGATGGCGGCATGCTCTCCGCCCGGCAATTGCCACCGCTTGATCTCGGCATTGAGAGCAACGGCCTTTCCGCCCAGCCGCCCGTGGAAGTGCAACTGACGACGGGACAGGAACAGCAATTTTCCGATCTGGGCATCGTACCCGTCTCCACCACCTATCTTTCCGGCATGGCGATCTTCAACGCCAACCAGTCCCTGCACGCACCCGGCCATTACTCCACCGAAGCGGCGAGGCAGAACGCCCGCCTTGCTGCCATGCTGCAATATGTGCTGTGTGCCTCCCGGTTCTCGCATTACCTCAAGGTCATCATGCGAGATGACATCGGCCAGCTCAGCGATGCCACGACAATTGAGCGCAAACTGGAAAGCTGGCTTTCCTCCTATACGCTCGGCAACGACGATGCGGAGGCGGCGTTGCGCACGCGCTATCCGCTGCGCTCTGCGGGGATCAATGTCTTCGAGGTTCCCGGCAAGCCCGGAACATTCTCATGCACCGTGCGCCTTCAGCCGCATTTCCAGCTCGATGACGTGTCCACGAGCTTCCACCTCATTGCCGAAACCATGATGCCGGCCACCACCGCATCCCGGCCTTCAGCCGAGCCGCAAAGGATATCCGCATGACGCTGCGCGACGATATTTCCCGCCTCCTGGACGACAACCAGCTGCAAGACGCAATCGGGCTCGCGCGAGACCATGTGAAAACCAGGCCGACCGACAAGGATGGCCGCCATTTCTACATCGACCTGCTGGTCCTCGCCGGCGACTATGGAAAGGCCGATGCGCAATGTAATCTGGCCGCAACATTTTCACCGCAGGATAGCGTCGGTTTTTCCCTCTTCCGCCACCAGCTGCGCGCCATGGCCGCACGCAATGCGTGGTTTGAAAGCGGCGCCGTACCGGATTTGCCCGGCGGCCCCTCCGAACTTGACCAATTGGCCATCCGAGCGAACATTGCCGCGCGCAGCGGCGATGTCGAGGGCGCGAAAGACGCGTTGAATGAACTCGACGAAAAACGCGGCAATGTGCCAATCGGCCACGACGGCAAGAGCGCCGGCGACATCCGCGATCTGGACGATCGGGTTCCGCATGCGCTGGAAGTCCTGACCAATGGCGGCCGCTATCTCTGGATCGATTACGGACGCATCGAGAGCCTCAGCATCGACCCCATGAGTCGCCCGCGCGACCTCGCCTTTCGCGGTGCCGAACTGACGTTGCGCGACGGCGCAGTCGCATCCGTGCTGCTTCCGGCGATCTATCACGGTGCGGGCGACGATGTCGGTCTCCTCCTCGGTCGGGAAACGCACTGGAGTGAGGGTGAACCACTGATAACGGGTCTCGGCCAACGCTGCCTGCTGATTGGCGACGATGTGGTGCCGTTCCACGAAATCGGCGCGCTTTCCGCCCTGTCCGACGAAGAAAGGCAGATCGCCCGTGGTTGATCCGCTTGAGCAATATCGCGCACGGCAAAGGACGCTGTCGCGCTCGGTTCTGGACCGGCTGCTCGATGACGCACCGGATGCGGAAACGGATATGCTCGTCAGCCTGAAGGATCAGGCCCGCGAGATGCGCGAGGTGATCCGCCGTGACCTCGAGGCATTGCTCAATACCCGCCGCAACCCGGCCGGCCCGCCGGCAGCACTCAAGGAACTGTCCGATGCGCTCGTGAGCTATGGCGTTGATGGCATTCTTTCGGCCAATCTGGTGACGGATGCCTCCAAGGCGCGACTTGCTCGCAGCATCGAGCGGCGGATTTCCCTGTTCGAAACACGCCTTGCCGACGTGCATGTGACGATCCTGAAAAACCGCACGGATGGTGACCGGGCGCTTCGCATGCGCATACAGGCAAGCTTCCGCCTTCAGGAAGGCATGCCGCCGATCAGCTTTGAATCCCGGATCGATCCTTCCACGCAGCAATTCCTGGTGGAGGCGACGAATGGCTGAAGGCTTCCTCGAAAAGTACAATGACGAGCTTTTTGCGCTGAGAAAGCGCGCATCCCGTTTCGCGGCGGCGTTTCCGAAGATCGCCGGCAGGCTGCGGATGACGGGCGACGTTGCCGACGATCCGCATGTCGAGCGTCTGATCCAGAGTTTCGCCTATTCCGCCGCCCGGGTGCGCCAGAAGCTGGATGACGAATTCCCCGAACTGTCGGACAGTCTGCTGGAAACACTCTATCCGCATTATCTTGCCCCGATCCCCTCGATGAGCGTCGTGCAATTCGCTCCGAGCCCGGCGCTGGCAACCGTGCAGACGCTTCCCCGCCACAGCGAAATTCTCGCCGAACCGGTTGGCGGCGAAAGCTGCCGTTTCCGCACCACGCAGGACGTCGAGATCGCTCCACTGGAGATCGCAGCTGCCACGCTCACGGGTCAGCCGATCGACGCCCCTTCCTCGGCGTCGTTTGCCGGCACGGCCAGCTGTTTGAGGCTTTCGCTGCGCAGCACGGCCCCGCGCGGCGGTACTTTCCCGGAAATGGGACTGACAAAACTCCAGATTTTCCTGTCCGCCGCATGGCAGCAGGCGACAGCACTTTACGAGCTTTTGACCAACCATTGCGTCGGCATGGCGCTTGCGCGTCACGCCGAGGACAAGGAAGCCGTTTTCCTGCCCGCCGGAAATCTTAGGCCGTCCGGGTACTCTCGCGATAAAGCCATGCTGCCATATCCAGCCAACAGTTTTGATGGATACCGGCTTCTCACCGAATTCTTCGCGCTGCCGCAGAAATTTCTATTTCTCGACATTGACGGCCTGCAGAAATGGGGCGGCGGCGACTGCGAGCTATACATCTATCTGGATGCGGCGGACACGCGGCTTGAGCGCATGGTGTCGGTCAGAGATTTTGTGTTGAACGCCTCACCGGTGATCAACCTGTTCAAACAAAGCTGCGAGCCGCTCAGTCTTGATGGTACGCGGACGGAATACAGGTTGCTGCCGGATGCGCGGCGGCAGCGGACGCGCGAGATCTATGCCGTTGAAGACGTTCAGCTGACCAGCCGTTCCGGACAGACCGAGAAGACGTCTCCGTTTTTCGGTCGCACACAGCGCAATAATGGCGCAAACGTTTACTGGCAGATACAGCGCCGGTTCGATGATGACGGCTCTTCCGATACGGACATCGCCTTCGTGGATCAGACGCGCGGCCCGCTTGGGCCGCTCGACATGGTGGCAAGCATCGATACACTTTGCCTCAACCGCGAACTGCCAAGCCAGCTTCCTTTTGGCGGCGGGCACCCATTCCTGCAGCTTTCTACCGGCAACGAGGCGGTGAAATCCGTCCATGCACTGATGCCGCCGACAGAGGCGATCCGCGTCAACGAGCGTTCGGCACGCGAGTGGCGGCTGATCTCACATCTTCTCCTCAACCATCTCTCGCTCACCGACAATGGCGGCGCGCCGCTGAAGGACATTCTCTCGCTTTATTCCTTCAGGGACAGCCCGGAAACCCGACAGATCGTGGAGGCGATCAGCAATGTCGAGGCGCAGAATTCTCATGCCCGGATTGGCTCGGCAATGGTACCGGGAACGGATATCACGGTGGAGTTTGACCCGGCACTGATCGCGCGACCTGCCGCATTTGTTTTCGCCGGCGTCCTCAACCATTTCTTCGGGCTCTACACGTCGATCAACAGTTTCACGCGGCTGACGGCGACGATGCGCGGCCACTCTAAACCGATTGCCCGCTGGCCAGCCCGCGCCGCCGACCGGCCGTTGCTCTAGGAGACGGGTATGGCACAGCAGACGCCAACCATCAAAGACCGGCAGGCGGCGCTTCTCAGCGACGATCCCGGCCGTTTTGATCCCGCAACCGCGTTTCGCGTCGCCCAGTTCGTTTCGCCGGATGACGGGATCGTCATCGGTGCCCATGGTGGAATACAGCCGACACCGCTTGCAGTCAGCGGTTTCAGCCGCAAGCGCGGTCATGCCGAACTGAAATCAGCCTTCGCGCCCATCGTCGGGCCACTTGGTTCACTACCGCCGACCTATGGCGAGCTGCTGCAACGGGAAGAACGCAATCGTTCGGGCGCGCTGGCAAGCTTCTTCAACCTGTTTGCGGCAAGGTTCAGCGAACTATTCGTATCCGCGACGGAAAAATACCGTCTTGCAAGGGGTTTGCGCTGGTCGGCCGATCAGAGAGACAACGGTTTCCGCAAAACACTGCTCGCCCTCATCGGGTTTCGCACTGCCGGTCTGGTCGAGAAAGCAGGCGTGAGCGAAGACGCGCTCCTGCGTTTCAGCGGCCTTCTGGCCGTCCGCAACCGCAATGTTTCGGCCCTCACATCAATGCTTTGCGAATTCACGGGACTTCCGGTCCATATCGAACAGTTTCGCCGGCGGTGGGTAGCTTTGCCGCAGCATGAACAAAGCCAGCTGGGGCAGGCATCAGGACTGAGGCTCGGACAGAACACGACAGCGGGAAGCGCTGTCGAAGATATGAGCGGCGGCTTCCGGGTCGTGATCGGTCCTGTCGCCTATGCGGATTACCTGGCCCTCACGCCCGGTTCGAAACGGCTTGCGGAAATATTTTCTCTGACACGCCTGTTCGTCGGAAGCGCATTGCACTTCGATGTGCAGGTGATCCTGAAAAAGGAAGACATCCCGTTTTGCCGCCTCGGCCAGTCCGATGCTCCCGCCCGTCTCGGCTGGAACAGCTGGGCTCGCGTGGCACCCGCCCAACAAGACAGCGCTGACGCTGTGGTGACCGAGCGGGAAGGCTCGGCGATTTCCGCGTGAGGGCATGGATATGAAGCTTGCACTCAAGGACACACGCAATATCGGAGCAGCAAGAGCCAGTCAGTGGACCTTCGAGCGCGGCCGCCGCGTCATTGGCCGATCTCGGGAGTGCGACTGGCAGATCGACGACAATGAACGGCGCGTCTCCAAGCTGCACTGCACGCTCAACCGCGATGGCGAGGGCTTCACGATAATGGACCAGAGCGCAAATGGCACGGTGGTCGATGGCCGCCTGCTGCTCGAAGGCGAAAGCGCACGTCTCCGCGACGGTTCGCAAATCAACATTGGCGGGCAGGTTTTTCAGGTCGCCATCAGCGGCGATGCCGAACTGGATTTTTCCGATCCCGACGCATCCCTGCGAATGAGCGACGAGCCGCTGACCATTTCGGCGATCCTTGCGGACATCGCCCCGAACGGCCGTTCGGCCGGCGGCATGATGGGCAACGCGGCCTCCGTCGACGATTGGTCCGAAACATGGCGCGAGGGCGCCAAACGGAAGGCGAAATCCATTTCGCGAAATGTCGAGATCGGCTGGAGCGAACCGCCCGCGGCGCATGGAATAAGCGCCATTCTGCCTGATAACTGGGATGAGGAGCCGGTTGCGAGCAGCGAGCACGAACATACCGACGCGCTCAACACGCCCGTCATGATCTCTCGTCCGGTTTCGGCCGCCGGTGGCGAAGATTTCGACAGTGTTTTCCCCGAGACGGAAGAAGATTTACGAGCGGAGAACGCACCGGCTGCAAGCGTTTCTACCGCGCAGGAGATTGGCGACCTTTTGACCACGCTGGAGCAGGAAAGCGCCGATTGTCTGGCCGTTCTCGACCTCGAGAGCGAGCACGCTGGCCAAGCTTCGCCAGCCTCCCTGAGCGTGCGGATGGAAAGGCTCATCCGCCAGCAGCGGCAACTTGCCTACGCGCTTGAAACTTTGATCCATGGGTGCACGCAAAGGCTCGAGCCGAGACTTATCGAGGCGTCTGTCGATGCCGGCAACGATTTCCGGGCAAAGATCGGCCGCCGGGACTGGCAGGGGCTGATCATCAAAACAGACTATTGGTCCGCCTACAAAAAGCAATTCGAAGAAAACGGCCGTCCATTGCCGGTCAGGCAATTCCTGCAGCGCGCAGCGCGTGGTGAAGCCGCGCCGGGACGGGAGACTGACGCGGCCACAGCCGATGCCAAGGGGGTAAATGACCACGATGAGACATGAGAACCGTGTAGCCTGGAGCGAGGGCATGTTTCTTCGCGTCCAGCATTTTCAGCAGTCCGACCGTTGGACCGAACGCCTGGTGCGCAATACCACACGCAACCTTTCGCCCTATCCCTGGGGCATCGTAGAGATGGGGGTCGATCGCAGCGCCTTGTCGATAGGGCAATTCGCTCTGTCGAACCTGCGCGGGATCCTGCCCGATGGCACGCCCTTCGAGGCGCCTGAAGATTCCGACCTGCCGCCGCCGCTCGATCTCGACGAGAGCGTCAAGAACGCCATCATCTATCTTGCCCTGCCGGCCCGGCAACCGGGCAAGGCCGACATGTCCGCCAGCGGCCACAATGACACCAATAATGTGCGCTTCACCGCATCCACCTATGAAGTCTCCGATACGAATATAGAGACGGATTTCGTGGCCCCGATTAATGTCGGCCGCCTGAGCCTGAAGTTCCTCAAGACCGGTGAGGATCTTTCCGGTTATGACCTCATCGGGCTGGCGCGGGTGATCGAAGTCCGCTCCGACCGTGCGGTCATTCTTGATCCTGATTTCATCCCGCCAAGCCTCAGCTGCGCGGCTTCGCCCCGTCTCAACGAATTGCTGACGGAGCTTCTGGGGATCGTGCGCCACCGCGCCCAGGCGATCGCCGAACGCATCGGTGACCCGACGATCCGTGGGACGGCGGAAGTGGGCGATTATTTCCTGCTGCAGATCCTCAACCGGGCCGATCCGCTACTCGCGCATCGCAGTGCCAACGCTACGCGTTTTCATCCCATCCGCTTTTACGAAGACTGCATCCAGCTTGCCGGCGAGCTCGCCACCTTCACCACGGACAAGAAGCGGGCGACAGATTTCCCGCCCTATCGACACGACGATCTGAAAGCCACCTTCGGTGCTGTGTTTGATGATCTGCGTACCTCGCTGTCTGCGGTTCTGGAACAGGCGGCCGTCGCAATCGAACTGGTGGAACGCCGACATGGCGTCCGCGTCGGCACTATCCACGACCGCACACTTCTGCGCGACGCCGGCTTCGTGCTTGCCGTGCGGGCGGATATGGCTGCCGAGGATATTCGCCGCCGCCTGCCGGCACAGATCAAGGTCGGTCCGGTGGAACGGATTTCCGAACTGGTCAATGTGGCACTGCCGGGTATTCCCGTGCGGTCCCTGCCGGTTCTGCCGCGGCAACTGCCCTATCGATCCGGCACAGTTTATTTCGAGATCGACACGCAGTCGCCGCTCTGGAAACAGCTCGATACTTCAGGGGCGATTGCCCTGCATCTGGCGGGCGAATTCCCTGGGCTTGAAATGGAAATGTGGGCACTACGCGAATGAGCACGGAAAACCCCTCTTCCTGGCAGGATTTGCCGACGGTGGTCGAGATCACCGAGGAAAGTCGCCGGCGCAACCAGAACGCACGCAACATGGCGGCCATCCTTGAGGACATTGTCGAGACCGACGAGCCGGCTGGCCCCAGCAGGGCAAGCGCGACTGCCACGCCGGTCGAACAGCTGCTGACCGGTTTCCACTTCGGCGGCGAGGAGGTTCCGACACTTGTGCAATCGGCAGCTCCCCTTCTCAACCTCGCACATCTGCTGCGCTTCAGCGATGCCGAGCCGGACCCCGACCAGCTTCGCCGTGCCTGCGTTGAAGCAATTACACGCTATGAACGCGACCTCGCCTCCGCCCGCATCAGCCCCGAGCGGGCAAGGGCTGCGCATTATGTCGTCTGCGCCACGGTCGATGACGTCGTTCTCAGCAAGCCCTGGGGTGTGCGGGCAGGCTGGGCGCGCTCCGGCCTCGTTTCCACGTTCCACAATGACGTCACTGGCGGCGACCGGGTTTTCGACATTCTCGACCATTTCCACCAATCGCCCGGCGCCAACAAGGATCTGCTGCTTCTGATCTATCTGTGCCTGTCGCTGGCTTTCGAAGGAAGAACCCGCGTTTCACCGAAAGGAGCGCTCGAGCTTTCCCGCATCCGCGACAGCCTCTACAAAACGCTGATCGGCCAATATGGCGCCTTCGAACGGGAGCTTTCTCCGCATTGGAAAGGTGTCGATGCCCGACATACGCCATTGCGCGCGATGGCAGCGCTCTGGACCCTGCTGTCGCTGATGGCGCTCGCCTTCGCGCTTGGTTATCTCTTCTTCACGCTGTCGCTCAACAGCGCATCCGATGTCACCTTCGAAAGGCTTGCTCATCTGCCGCCGAACGAAACACCGAGCGTGTTGATCGCAAGCCCTCCCGCACCACCGCCGCCGCCAATTGAAGTGGAAACTCCCCGCGTCGTTGATCCACCCAAAATCGTGGAGCCGAGACAACCCTCCCGGCTTGAAAAGCTGATGGCCTTCCTGCAGCCCGAAGTCGACAGAAAGCTGGTGACCCTTGCAGATGTGAACGGGCGGCTGCGGGTTCGCATCAACAATTCGGGCCTGTTCACGACAGGCAGCGCCAATGTCAGCCCGCAGTTCCGCGATCTCATCCAGCGTATCGGCGGTGCGCTTGCGGCTGAGAAATTCCGTGCGGTCGTCATCGGTTATACCGACACCGTGCCGATCAAGACGGTGGAGTTTCCATCGAATTGGCACCTTTCCGAAGCGCGCGCCAAGGCCGTTGGAGACATTCTTTCACAATTCACCGGCCCTGAAGCGATCCTGACCGAAGGCCGGGCCGACAGCGACCCGATCGCCGACAACAATACGGAAGAAGGCCGCCAGATAAACCGCAGAACAGAAATCATGGTCCTGACCAATCCCGATGAAAAACTAAGCGATGCCGGCATTCTCTCGCCGCCCATACAGACCAGTCCGGGACAGCAGCCGGGAGAAACCCAGCCATGAATCCATTGAGCTATTTTTATACGATCCGCTCCTATGTCGAGAGCTATGCGGCCCTCGTCGGACGACGTTTCCTATCGCTTTTATGGGTGATAGCGCTCTGCGTTGTCATCTGGTTCTACGGTTATCTGATCGCGCTCGGCGATTTCAAGCCGCTTGGCACGGTGCAGGCCCGGCTCATAGCCATCGGCACCATCATCGCCATCTGGCTGGTCTACATCGTCTTTACGATCTACCGCGGACGCAAGCAGGACAAGGAACTCGTCGACAGTATCGAGCGCGAGGCGCTGGCCAATCGGCAGGCGGAAATCGGCGAAATCCAGACACGCCTGAAGGAAGCGCTCGCTCTCTTGCGACGCGTCACGAAAAAGCGCTTCGGTTATATTTACGACCTGCCCTGGTATGTGATCTTCGGTGCCCCCGGTTCCGGCAAGACGACGGCACTCACCAATTCCGGCCTGCAATTTCCGCTTGGCGATGCGCTCGGCGAAAATGCGGTGAAGGGCATTGGCGGCACGCGCAACTGCAACTGGTGGTTCGCAGACGAGGCGATCCTGATAGACACCGCCGGCCGCTATACCACGCAGGACGATCTCGACGGATCCTCGAAGGCCGGCTGGGAAGGTTTTCTCAGCCTCCTGAGGCGATATCGCCGTTCGCAGCCGATCAACGGCGCATTGGTCACCCTGTCAATCCCCGATCTGCTCAACCGTGATCCCGAAGAACAGCGGCAGGAACTGCGCTCCATCCGTCAGCGGCTTTCGGAACTCGACGAATATCTGCGCGCTCGGGTCCCGGTCTATATCGTTCTGACGAAGGCCGACCTGCTGCATGGTTTCGTGGAGTTTTTCGACGGTTTCAACAAGACCGATCGTCAGCAGGTGTGGGGCACAACCTTTAAGCTGGATGAGAGCTACTCCGCCGAGAACCTGCCGCAGCGCCTGACGGAAGAATTCGAGCTTCTGCAGCAGCGGGTCGACGCCATGCTGATCGAACGCCTGCAGCAAGAACAGAATGCGGAGATACGCGGACGTATCTTCCGTTTTCCGGCCGAGCTGGCGCGTCTGAAGGACCGCCTGCACGAAGCCCTTGCCGAACTTTGCGCAAGTTCGCCTCTCATTGAGCCCCCGCTTCTGCGCGGCGTTTATCTCGCGTCGGGAACGCAGCCGGAAACGGAAAAATCTCCCGCAGCCCCCAGAACCCGCCGGAGCTACTTCCTCTCGCGGCTGTTCAAGGAGGTCATCTTCCCCGAAGCTGCACTGGTGATGCGCGACAAACGCCTTTCCGGGCGGCAATTGCTGGTGCGGCGCATTGCCTATGGCGCATCCGCGGCGGCGGTTGCCATTGTCTTCACTGGCTGGATTTTCACCTATTTCGCCAATACACAGGCGCTCGCCGAAGCGGATCGCAAACTTGGCGCTTATGAACAACTCGTTCAGGGAATTCCCGTACGAGACGTCGCAGATGCCGATTTCCTGCGCATCCTCCCCGCACTCGACAATCTGCGCGATGCCAATTCCGGCTTTGCCCGCGACCGCATTTGGAATGTCAGCTTCGGTCTCGATCAGGAAGACAAGATCGCCGGGCGCCAGCGTGACGCCTATCAGCGCGCGCTCAACGCCTTGCTGCTGCCGCGGATGATCGTGCAGCTGCAAAAGCAGCTTAAGGACGAGAAGGACGTCACCCGCACTTTCAATTCGCTGAAACTCTATGGAATGCTGGGCGGGATGGGTGCACTGGACCGTGATTTCCTGACCGTGCAGACGCATCAGATGTTCGCATCGCTATACCCTGGTGATGGAAGGGCTGCGGTGCGAGAAGCGCTGGACCAACACGCAAAGGCGCTGGCCGACGGCGTGCTTGCCCCGATCGAGCTCGATGCGCGGCTCATCGCTACCGCCCGCGAAACGATCCGCGATCAAGCGATTGGCACACGCGCCTATGATATTCTCGCCGGTCTTCCGCAGGTGCGCGAATTGATGGAATGGACCCCCGCGGCGGCTCTCGGTCCTCTGGGCGAGCGTGCTTTCGAGCGTCGCAGCAAAGCGCCTATGGCGGAGGGCATAGAGGGCCTCTTCACTGCGGATGGATATCACCGTGTCGTCATTCCGCAAGTCGCGCATGCCGCCCGCATCGCGCTTTCCGAAGGCTGGGTGCGAGGTTCTGATGATGCCATCAAGGGCGCGACCGTGGAGCAGGTGGCGCAGGCCGCGCTGCAAATCTATTTCGACCGGTTTGAGAAAAAATGGGCTGATATGCTGGCCGACCTTCGGGTCAAACCCTCCCAGACCCTCGGCGACGCAGTGGAAACCACCCGTGCGCTCGCCAATGAGCGCAATATCGTGATGGAGGCCGCTAGATCGATCTCGGAGGCAACCGATCTGCGCCCTGGAGCAAACCCCGTCACCCTCGCATCCGCTGCGGATGACGACGCAACCACAGCCGTTCTGGCGGCCTCGGTGAATGCGTCCGATCCCTATGCGAGACTGCGTGACATGCTGGCGACGAAAGGCGCAGCCACAACGGGCGAGCAGGCCAATGGCGACAAGACCGGAGGTTCGCCATCGGAACAGTTGCTCGCGCATTTCAAGCTGCTGAACGAACAGCTTGCCCGCTCGGCAACAACCTCCGATGAAGTCGCCAAGGTGTTCGACGTGGACAGCCAGCTCACCAAGGCCAATCAGGACCTGCTGCAACAGGCCCGGGAATTGCCGGCACCGCTCGACGTCTGGGTGGCAGGCGTGGCGGCGGATGTCGGCTCGCTTGCGGTCAAGTCCGCTCGCAGCCGCATCGCCGAACTCTGGACATCCGATTCAGCCTCCCTGTGCTCTTCGATCGTCACCGGTCGTTATCCCTTCGACCGGACCTCCACCCGCGATGTCGCCATTGCAGATTTCACGCGTCTCTTCGGGCCGGCGGGGGTTTTCCAGAGTTTCTTCAAACAGCGCATGGAACCGTTTGTCGACAAGACGACGAGCCCATGGAGCTGGAAAGGTACCTTCGGCGCGGCCGGCCTTCCCAGCAGCGCCGTCGCCCAGTTCGAAAATGCCGACAAGATTTCGCGCGCCTTCTTCCCGAATGGTAGCGAGACGCCGGCGGTTTCGATCAATGTCAAACCCGTCTCCCTCACCAATGCCTCGAGCGCGGTGATGCTGGAGATCGAGGGCGAGCGGGTCGTTTATTATCATGGTCCGATCCAGGCGAAATCGATCACCTGGCCCTCGCGCGAAAACACGGCAAGCCTGTCGCGCATCGCCTTCCAGCCCGGCGGCTGGCAGCAGGCCAAAACCGAAAATGGCGACTGGTCGCCCTTCCGGCTGTTTGACGGTGCCGATATCGAGAACCAGTCGGGTGACCTGCTGCGGGTGCGGTTTGAGAATGGCGGACAGGCTGCCGAATTCGATATTCAGTTCGGCTCGGTTCTCAATCCGTTCAAGCTGGATGCAATTGCCAGCTTCGCCTGCCCCGCGCAGTTCTAGTGACGGAACGGAATAGTGATGTTTCAAAGGAGGGGATTAGAATGAAGGCGGGCACGATAACGGCAGCGGGTCATCGCAACTGATGGCCGATCAGGCATCAAGGTCCACGCAAAGGGCGACCGAAAGCGATCGCATCGGTTTCTTCGGTAAGGTCCCAAGCCATGGCGATTTCATCTCCGATGGGCTGGAGCGGGAATTGATAGGTACTTTTGACGGCTGGATGCGATCCGGTATGCACGCCTGTGCGGATATGTTCACGGGCCGATGGTCAGACATATTCTCTTCGTCGCCACCCATACGCTTCATCGTTGAGCACGGCATATGGGGAAACTGCGCCTATGTCGGTGTATTGGTCCCGAGTGCGGACCGAGTGGGACGCAAATATCCGCTCACCATCATCGCCCAGCTCCATGGCTTCCGCGAGCATCCGCGAAGCCTCTATCTCGACGACACCTGGTTCATGGCCGCAGAGGCGCTGGCGGAGACATCGATGACCGGCGATTTCGACATCTCCCGGTTTATTACATCGATCAAAAAACTACGCTTGCCAAAGCCGCGGGAAGAGGAGGATGTGCCGGAAATGGTGCGCGGCCGTATACCGACGAGCCTCTGGTGGTATATCGATCCTGTCAGCCGTCGTGCCCGCGGCCTCAAATTTGACGGCAAACCCAAAGCCTCCGATTTCCTGCGTCTGTTTAGCGACATGCCGGGCAAAGGCGACGAGGACGGCTCAATACCAGCGCCAGCGCCAGCGCCAGCACCAATTCCAGCACCGGCGCAGGCGAAAACAAAGCAGCAAATGCCGCCCGTGGTGCCAGCGCCTCCGCCGGCAGCGGAACAGCCGTCATCTGTGACCTACAGCTATGCCACACACGCGGGCACGCGGCTTTCGCTGAATGCAGACGCTCTATTCGTTTCCCAGACACCCTCCCTCTTCGCCATAGCGGATGGACAAGGTGATTCACACAGCGCCGCGGAGGCCGCCCGTCTCGCCACGAATATTCTTGCGGAAACGCCAGATGCCGAAACACCGGAGATGATGGCGCAACAGATCAGGGGAAAGCTCGGCACCATCAACAGCCTGCTCCTCTCCCGCCAGACGACCGGTGCCGATGTCAGGCCGATGGCCAGCGTCGTCATAGCGTCGATCATCTCGCACAGGCTGAGCGTCCTGTGGTCTGGTGATGCGCGCGCCTATCTCCTGAAAAACGGCACCATGCACCAGCTTTCGCGCGATCACGTCGTTGTCGGCATGAAAAAGCAACTCTCGCAATGTGTCGGGCTCTCCCAGCAGTTCCGGCCGGACATCGTGTTCGAAGAGTGGGGCTTGCAAGACAGGGTCCTGCTGTGCAGTTACCCGCTGGTGCAGATCCTCCGGGAACGCGCCATTGCCGAGATCGTCTTCAACACCCCGATCAAGGATTGCGCCAATGCCCTGGTTCAGGAAGCGCTGATTGAAAACGCCCGCGAGAATATAAGCGCAATTGTGATTGGAAACCGGCGTGAACAATGAACTTGTCTATCCGGAGGTAGCTGCCCGCTTTTCCGACCTTTGGCGAAGCATCCGCCATGAGGACACGCGGGAAAGAAGCTACCAGGAGCAGCAGGACCTGATCAACCAGATCCGAAATGCGCTGGATCGAAAATTGCCAGATATCTCCGGCGAAAAACCGGACTGGATTGCGGACAGCTTTGCCGTGAATTTCACCGCTTACCAGAGCGAGACGACACTTTTGCTGCAATTGCGTCACCGCGATCTCGGCTCGCTGCACGCGCTGAAAACCGTGCCGCCTGCCCGCAGGGACGACACCGTTCTGCTGCAACGCTTACGGGACGAAGCCGAGATTGGGCTCGCGCTGCGCCATCCCTGCATTGCGGAAACGTCCGCGCTTTTGCGGTTGCCGGATGGTCGGCCGGGCCTGTTGCAGCCGTGGTTTGCGCACTCACTGGCATCGATCATATCTGGGCAACCGATTGCCGCCTCGCAGGCGATGCTGATCCTTCGCCGCGTGCTGCAAGCGCTGAGTGCGGTACATGCATCTGGATATGTGCACTGCGATGTCACCCCAGCCAATATTCTGCTGTCGGACGGCAACTTCGAAACGGCAAGACTGGGCGACTTCGGCATCGCCCTCCAGATTGGCCGGAACCACGCGGAACAGGGCCTTCGTTTTGCGGCCTCGGCTGAATTTGCGCCGCCGGAACAGATGCAAGGCGCACCGGCAAAGCCGGATCAGGACATATACGCCGTGGGACGGCTCGCCCGGCGGCTAATCGCCACGGCTAAGGCAGAGTCACCGCAAGGCCTCGAAGATTTTGCGCAGGCCTGTTGCAGTGACTTTCCTGCCTTTCGTCCACAAACGGCAATGGAAGCGCTACAGCTTCTGTAGCGCTTCATTGGTCAGTTGCCGCCGCCGGGAAGCGGCGCCGCGGCCGTCGGCACACTCTTCTGGAACACAGTCAGCAGCTTGGCCGAATCCACCAGCGGCGCGTTGCTTGCATAAAGCACATCACCCTTCTGCATCTGGAAGAGCTGCATGAGGGCGATGCTGGAAGCGTCGCGCATGTTGACGTGATAGATCACGGGCCGCATGGTCGTGGCCGTCGCGACCGGCCCTTTCGCGCCGGGCACCCTTGCGGCGGGAACCTGAATAATCTCATTGCGGAAGACATAGACATTGCGCGCATCTGCGCGGTCATCCAGCAAGCCACCGGCGCGGCCGACGGCCTGCGCCAGGGTCAGCTTTCCGGCTTCGAACTGGAATTCACCGGCACTCTTGAAAGCGCCGAGTGCGGTGTAGCTCGCCGCGTCGCCATCGACCATGACCTGATCATCCGGTGACAGGCGGATGTTCTGCCGGTCTTCACGCATGACGCGGTCAAGAGGCGCGCTGGCCCTTTGCGAGCCACGAACGACAGTGACCGTGGCCGCGCCCGCAGCGACAGTCGGACCGCCAGCTTGATTGAGCGCATCGAGCACCCGCTCCTGCCGGGCGGTGAGCACGATCTTTCCGGGATTTTTCACCGCACCACTGAGCATGACGGCGCTCGTCGGCTTATCGACGACAGTAACGACGGCTTGCGGGTTTACGGCCGACCCCTTGAGGCCGGCGACGACCTGCGATTGCAGCCCTTCGGGTGTGGAATCAATAACCCTCTGTTTGCCAACGAAGGGAATATTCACCGAGCCGCTCTGATCCACGGTAAAGCGGCCGAGATTAAGCGTCTTGCTCTGTGTCGGCGAGAAAAGTCCATCTTCTCCCGTATCCAGCACCGTGATGTCGATCACGTCGCCGCGCCGCAATCTCTGGGCGTTGTAACCGGTGTTGCGAAGCGCGGTAAGGCCGGGTCCGGAGGCGTTCAGCGTGCTTCCGGCGGAAACCGTGGTTGCCGATGCATTAGCGAGCTCGATGACGGGAATTTTCTCGTTGGTTCGAGGGAACGTCGCAGACCGGATATTACCTGCGGTCGGTCCGTCAGATGGCTTTGCACATGCGCTCAAAAGAGCCATCAGCAAAATCGCCCCCAACTTTTTCATCCCTCATCCCCTTAATGATTCAACCTAACGCAGAGATAACATCCCGACACGTCATCGCAACAACTTTAGCGGTTGCAGTTTAGCGAAAAACTTTCCTCGAAAGTGCAGGTGTGGCCATTCCGCAACCCTTTCGGAACGGCCCGAGGCAAACCCCAAGAATGCACTGATGAGAAATAAGAGGAGCTCCACCTCATCTGAACACGAGTGCGCTACCAAAAAGCGCGACAGCCGTTGGCGTGACAATTTCGTGGCATTGAGCTATGTCACTTTGTCTACGCGCATTCACTGGCCTGTTAAATTGCGGTCACCCTTTGCCCGCCAACGAAGAGATTTGGGGGAATGCAATGGCACCGCTCGATGAGACAAAATTACATTCTTTCATGGGCCGTCACATCTTTCTCGCGGCTCGAGCTCAGGGTGCAACGCACTACGATCGGGAAAGCGGCATGCCTCTACCGTTCCATGATCTGCTACATTCTGAAGTGAGAAACAGCGCGCTCGATTTGCCGTTGATCGGCCAAGTTATGGACACGGGCGGCGTTGGATACTCGGCAGTGGGCTGAGTTGGAGGGGCGCCGGCAATAATGATAACTGGCTCTCGGTGGAAGGCCGCTTTCACATCAACGGGTCATAACGCTTTGGAGAATAAGACCATGAAAATGAGAATTCTCGGTGAAGCTGCTGTCGCCCTGGTGCTGTCCACCGCAATTGCCTTCGCCCAGCAGGCCTCTGATACGGTGGCACCCGAAAAGGCGACCGACGTCGCGACAGCCAGACGTGTTGAGTCAAATGGCTTCATGGTCGCAGCGGCCAATCCGCTGGCGGCCGAGGCGGGGCGCGACGTGATCGCCGCAGGCGGCAACGCCATAGATGCGATGGTGGCCGTGCAGACGGTGCTGGGCCTGGTTGAACCTCAGAGTTCAGGCCTCGGAGGGGGTGCCTTCCTCGTCTATTACAATGCGAAAACCGGCAAGCTGACGACGTTGGACGGCCGCGAGACGGCTCCGATGGACGCCACACCAAAGCTCTTCCTGGACGACAAGGGTCAGCCGCTTAAATTCATGGACGCTGTCATCGGCGGTCGCTCCGTTGGAACGCCGGGAACGGTGCGACTGCTCGAGGAAGCCCACAAACGCTATGGACAGGCGGAGTGGGCAAACCTGCTGAAGCCGGCGGAAAAGCTGGCGGCCGAGGGATTCAAAGTGTCGCCGCGCCTGGCGTCACTGATCGCCTCAGAGGGCGACCGGTTGAAGAAATATCCAGAGGCGCGGTCCTATTTCTTTGACACCTCCGGCGCGGCTTTGCAGACCGGTGCCCTGTTGAAAAACCCTGCCTATGCCGAGACGCTTTCGGCCATTGCCAAAGGCGGCGCGGACGCCTTCTACAAGGGCAGAATTGCCGAGGAGATCGTCAAGACTGTGCGCGAGGCCACCGACAATCCCGGCGTGCTGTCGCTTTCCGATCTTTCCAACTATCGCGTCATCGAGCGCGAGCCAGTCTGCTTTCTCTATCGTGGCCTTGATGTTTGCGGCATGGGGCCGCCATCGTCGGGCGCCATCGCCATCGGCCAGATGCTCGGCATCGCGGAAAATTTTGATCTCAAGTCCCTGGGGCCGGAAAATGTCGAAAGCTGGCGAATTATCGGCGATGCGCAACGTCTCGCCTTCGCCGACCGCGAGCGTTACGTCGCTGATACCGGTTTCGTGCCGCTTCCGGTCAAGGGCCTGCTGGACAAGTCGTATCTGGGCGAAAGGGCAAAGCTGCTCGACGGCGACAAGGCACTGCCCAAGGAAGCCGTTAAGGCCGGCCAGCCGGAGTGGGACCACGCGCTGCTTTTCGGCCGGGATGCAGCGCTCGAATTGCCCTCCACCAGCCATTTTGTCATTGTCGACAGGCAGGGCAATGTGGTCTCGATGACGACGACGATCGAAAACGGCTTCGGCTCGCGTCTGATGACGAACGGCTTCCTGCTCAATAACGAATTGACCGACTTTTCCTTCAAGACTCACGATGACGGCTTACCGATCGCCAACCGCGTAGAACCCGGCAAACGGCCGCGCTCCTCCATGGCCCCGACCATCGTGATGAAGGATGGCAAGCCTCTGCTCGCCATCGGTTCGCCGGGCGGCAGCCAGATCATCGGCTATGTGGCACAGGCGCTGATCGCGTATGCCGACTGGGGCATGCCGGTCGAAGCGATCGTCGCCCAGCCGCACCTGATCAACCGGTTTGGCACCTACGACATCGAGGCAGGCACCAGCGCGGAAGAACTGGCCGGGCCGCTGAAGGCACTGGGTTACGAGGTGAAACCGGGTGAGATGAATTCCGGTCTGCATGCGATCGAGATAAATGCCAAGGGTTTGGCGGGCAGCGCCGATCCACGACGCGAGGGGGCGGTTATCGGGGGCGGAATGTGACGTGCGGCTCCAGGGCTTTGACGCTGACGGCGGCTATCCATGCATTCGGCCCGTGCACCGGCCAATTTCGGACAGCATAAACCGACAAGTAAAAGATCGCTCTCGGCGCATTAAGCAACCTTGCCACCGATATGCCAAGGATCGAAGCCGTTCTGGCAGCACCGGCCGAAGCACTTGGCGTTGAGACGGCGCGGATTTGCACTGGAGAATTTGAGAATTCCGCTGAGGACATCAGCGTGCAAGCAGGCGGCAGGTTGTTTCGAGGGCGCTGGCTTGCGGGTGCGGACGCAGCGGACAGCGTGGTGCGCAAAGCGGCGGGCATTGCCTTTGCCGGCACCGAGCCAGAATTTACCGGCTATTCCCTTCGTGGAGCTGGCTCTGGAGCGCGCCCATCACCCGCGCGCATGTCGAGGCGGTGCTGCTCAGGGTCTCGGGAACAGGTGTTCCGGCGGCTACGCTGGAGCCTGCCACGACGTGGACCGACCGTGCCTTCATGGCGCACGTGCTCCCAATGTGGCTGAGCGCGCGCGGTATCTGAGAGTCGCAGACGTCTTAAAGCCAGTCCAGAGCCTTTGCTGCACGAATGGCTTCTGAGCGCCGCTTGCAATCAAGCTTACGGAAAAGGTTCCCCAGGTGAAATTTTACCGTCACTTCCGAGATGTTCAGCGTCTGGGCGATCTTCTTGTTCGACATGCCGCCGGCAAGCAGCTGAAGCATCTGCGCTTCCCGCTGGGAAAGCCCGCCATGCAGGGCGCGTGCCTGCGGGGAGTTTACCGAGTCGGCAAATATCGACAGCGCGGTACGGACATCGGAAGAGGTCTCGATGAAACTCCTGATGCGACGATTGTTCAAAAGTGGAGACAGGAAGATGCGCTCCTCTGACAAGACGCCTCTGCAACCAAGGCGGGTCGCCGATTCTAGAGCTGTGAGAATATGCGCGCGGGCGGCAGCATTGTCGCGGCGCTGGTGGGCGGCGTAGCCCTGCCAGATCCTGAGGGCCACTTTTTCCCGGTTGGTCACTTTGGGATTGGCGATCATCGCATCTATCTGGCGAGAGAGATAAGCGCGCGGCGTGAAAAGATGCACGGCGTCGCGCACCCAAGCCATGACGTAAGCGATTTCGTCGCGGCGCGTCAGTCTTGACAGGTCCTCATGCGCACTTTCCACCCAGTTGCGGCCCATCGGCATACGGATTGCCGAAAGAGTGGCGGCAGCATCCGCCCAGCGATTGGCATTCTGGTAGGCGATAGCGGTTCTGATCTCCATCATCGCATGGAACTGGAGCCCTTCCGAGAGGTGGATCCAGAGGCCGTCCAGAAAACCCGCACGAACGGTCATCGGGAAATGGTCGATCAGCACCTGCGAGGCGTAAAACAACGCAAACTGCATCAGGCTTGGCCAGATTTCAGCGGCGGCGAAGTGATCGAATTCGTGCTCAACGAAATGCAGCAAATCGCGCGGCTTTCCCGCTTCATAGGCGAGACAGGCTTCCGCAAGCCGCAACATCCGGAACTCCTGAGCGGCATCGTGTGGCACCTGTTCCAGCCTTGCGCGTGCTTCTTGCGCGGCTCGGCGCGCCAGAAGCACGTCACCGCTCATCAGCCGCAGCACGATCTGATGCAGATGAATGAAGAATTCGAGCAAAGGCTGGCCGCCCATCTTGCGAAGATAGATGAGCGCGCGGGCAGCAGCCGCCTCCGCCTCGCGAAAATTGCGGCGGCGGATTTCGAATTCAAGCAACGCATTGTAATAGGACGCCCACTTGCCGTGATCGTCCAATGGATAATCAGCCATGAACTCGCCGAGACGCGTTATCATCGCGTCGTTTGGCGTCAAGTCCTCGGCGATCATCAGGTTCAGCCGGAAGGTTCGGGCGGCAAAAGAGAATCGCGAGTCCCGCGCAAGCACCTTCAGTGGATCGAGATAATCCGATCCAAGGCTTTTGCCGACGAGATGCCGCACGCGCTGCAACTCGCCCTGTTTCAGCAGGGCGCGGGTCACCGCAAAAAGGACGGTTTCATTCGTCGCAATCATCTCCGGTGAAAACCGCATGATGATCTCGCGAAACCTGTCGATGCTGCTTCGGTAGATGAGTTCACGACCGTGAGCGCGTTCAAGGATTTGTGCGGCGTGGGTCTCATAACCCCGGTCGAGCAACATCGCCATCGCCGCTAGCGAATGCCCTGCCCTTTCAAAAGCGGACGCGACCTCCACCACCGCGTTGCCGGCCTGCAAAATCGCGAGGCGTTCCCGTGCGGCCAAGGTCAAAAGCCGGATGAGCGTTGGATGTTGCTCTGGATGTCCGGTGAGGAAAGGTGGGAGCAGGTCCCTCCACTCCGCCTTGGGTTGTGCAGACGGTTTTTCGAGCCAGAAGCAGAGCTCGGCCGTCTGGCCGGGAGAAAGATGCGACAGATAGTTTTCCCGCAGATACTCTGCACACAGGCTGTCATCCGGCTGCCGCGCCAACGCCAGGAAGGCCGGCCATCCCGCAAAATCCTCAAGGGCGATGCGTCGCTGTTCAAACGGAAGGCTTTTGGCTTCATCGTTCCCCAGTGCCAGTTCATCCGGCCCAATGGTGAGCGAACCGCGATGCAGGATCTGTCGCGCCAGCCCGCTGATCCGTTGATCGGGCCGGCAGGCAATGATCAAAACCCGCACCGATTCCAGAATACTCGCCGGCATACGCACGGCCCGCGCAACGACCGGCACATCCCATAGAAGGCAGCCATCGGCCACTTCATCGCTTCGCGGCTGGTGCGTGCAGCATATGGTGGCACCCAGTTCCTTCGCGATCATCTCCAGCAGCACGCTTTTCCCCGCTCCAGCAGGCGCACGCAGAAAAACGACACCGGCGGCTTGGCGGGCGATGCGACGGCAAAGGCGGGTTCGAGGTAATAGCGTCATTCGCAAGGGATAGGAGATTTAATCACCAAAACCTATACCAATCTTTCAAAAAACTATACCTTTTGGAGATTGTTGAAATGCGTTGACGATGAAAACTTGTACTCAGCCAACCGATGCACAAGGACGTTCCACGGATGCAGCAACACCCGCTGATCGCGATTTTGAACAGGCTCGGCACCTTCGCGCTGGTCATGATTGCGCTGTCCATCATGATTTTCGTGCTCGCCCGCGTGGTGCCCGGAGAGCCGGCCCGCATGGCGCTGGGGCCGGCGGCAACGCAGGAGCAGGTGGATGCGCTGCGCGGGCAGATGGGCCTCGATAAGCCGCTCGCCGTTCAATATCTCGACTACATCGGCAAGGCGCTGCACGGTGATCTTGGTTTTTCGCTGGTGTCGCAGCGTCCGGTTACGACCGATCTCGCGCAGACCGTTCCCGCCACCGTGGAGCTGGTGCTGGTCTCGGTCATCTTCATGTTCCTCGTCGCCATCCCGCTCGGCGTCATCACGGCGCATTACCGCGACCGGCCGCTGGATCATATCGGCCGCATCCTGTCGCTCACCGGGGTCACGATCCCAAGCTTCCTGTTCGCCATCACGCTGCAATTGCTGGCAGCGCGCTTTCTCTCCGGCTGGCCGATCATCGGCAGGCTGGATCATTCACTCGGCTGGCAGGGCGGCCCGACGGGTTTCATCCTGATCGACGGCATGCTGGCCGGACGTTTCGACGTCGTGCTCGATGCGCTGAAACATCTCGCGCTGCCAGCCTTTGCGCTCTCCATGGCCGGCATCGGCCAGATCACCCGCATCACGCGCTCCTCGATGATCGAGAACCAGCGCAAGGACCATGTGCTGACCCTGCAAAGCTTCGGCGTGCCGGAGCGAGTGATCATCTTCCGTTACCTGCTGAAGCTTTCTTCCATCGCGCCGCTGACGATCATGGGTCTCGAATTCGCGTCGCTGATCGGCAATGCCTTCGTGATCGAGATGGTCTTCGCCTGGGGCGGTTTCGCATCCTACGGGCTCAACGCCATCCTTCAGAAAGACCTCAACGCCGTGACCGCCGTGGTGCTTGTGGCCGGCCTGTTCTTCATCGTTGCGAACCTGATCGTGGATGTTCTGATCTCGATCATCGACCCGCGCCTGCGCCGCAAGGAGGCTCGCTGATGGCCGATATGAAAATGCTCGAACCCACCGATCGGGGCTTAAGCGCCGGTTACATGATGTGGTATCGCTTCAGCCGCAATCCGGCGGCGGTCATCGGCTCGCTGATCCTGCTATCGGTGCTGGTACTGGCGGTCTTCGCGCCCTGGCTTACACCCTATCCGAAACATATCGGCGCGGTTGTCGATTTCCGCGCCCGCCATATGCCGCCGGATCTCGAACACTGGTTCGGCACCGACAAGGCAGGACGCGATATCTTTTCCCGCACCATCTTCGGGCTCCGCGTCTCGCTGCTTCTCGTCATCGGCGTGCTCGGCATTTCCGTCCCGGTCGGAACTGTGCTTGGCCTGATCGCCGGATATTTCGGCGGCTGGACCGAAAAACTCATCAGCGGCCTGACGAATGTGATGCTGGCCATGCCGCCGCTGGTCATGGCACTCGCAGTGTCCAACCTTCTGGAACCGACGCTGACGAACGCCATGATCGCGATCACGCTGCTATGGTGGACCTGGCATGCGCGGCTGATCTATTCGGTATCGAAGTCTATCGCCTCGGAAGACTATATTGAAGCGGCACGTCTTGCCGGCGCAGGCCCGTTGCACATCCTCTTCCGCGAAATCCTGCCCAATTGCGTTTCGGTCATTTCGGTCAAGACGACGCTCGATGCCGCCTTCGTCATCCTGTTCGGCGCGACGTTGAGCTTCCTGGGTTTCGGCGTCAAGCCGCCGACGCCTGACCTTGGATCGATGGTCGCCGACGGGCGCCAGTTCATGCCGGATTTCTGGTGGGAAGTGCTCTGCCCCGGCGCGGCCGTGCTTTACGTGACGCTGGGTTTCAATCTGCTGGGCGACGGCCTGCGCGACATGTTCGACGTGGAAAGCTAAGACCATGACTGAACCGCTTCTCAAGGTCGAAAATCTCAACGTCACCTTCACTAATTATGGCCGCACCCGGCAGGTGCTGCGCGATGTCGCCTGCACGGTTGCCGCCGGCGAGCGCGTGGCGCTGATCGGTGAAACCGGATCGGGCAAATCGGTCACCGCCAAGGCGATCATCGGCACTTTGCCGAAGAATGCCGCGATCACCTCCGGTGCGATCGTCATCGATGGCCGGGATGTGCTTTCCTTACCGCGCAGGGAGCGTGAGGCGCTGAAGGGCACGGCGTTTTCGCTGATAATGCAGGACCCGCTATCGTCCTTCAATCCGGTATTCAAGATCGGCACGCATCTCGATGACGTCATGCGTTTTGCCGACAAGCGCGATGGAATCAACTCTTCCAAGGTCGAGCGTCGCAACCGCATTGCTGCCGTTCTACGCCGGGTGCAGCTTGCCGACACCGAGCGGGTGATGAACGCCTATCCCTCCGAACTTTCGGGCGGCATGCGCCAGCGCGTGCTGATTGGGCTTGCCCTGCTGCACCAGCCGAAGCTCCTGATCGCGGACGAGCCGGGCACGGCGCTTGATGTGACGACGCAAGATGAAATCCTCAATCTCATCAACGAGCTGGTCGCCGAAGAAAACATGGCGCTCTTGATGATCACGCACAATCTCGGCGTCGTGCGCAAGGTGGCGGATCGAGTCGTGGTCATGCATCATGGCGATATCGTTGAGACCGGACCCTGCACGCAAATCCTCCATAGCCCCACCAAGGATTATACGCGTTCGCTTCTGGATGCCGTGCCTCCGCTCTATGGCCCGCGCGTCACCGATCTGGTGCAGAGCACGCGGCAGCCGATTATCACCATCGAAGGGCTGAACAAGATTTATGGCCAGCGCAATGGCTACCATGCCGTGCGGGATGTGAACCTGACGCTGAAGCAGGGCGAGGTTTTTGGCCTTGCGGGCGAATCCGGTTCTGGCAAGACCTCGGTCGCGCGCATGATCATGGGCCTTTCGCGCCCGACGTCAGGCAATCTTGTTATCGACGCCCCGGCTCCTGCGCGCGGAAAGCGACTGACGCAGATCGTCTATCAAAATCCGGGCACCTCGCTCAATCCGAAGCGCACGGTGAAACAGACGCTTGTCCTGCCGCTGAAATCCATAGGCATGGACGGGCCTGCGCGTGAAAACCGCATGCAGGAACTGATGGGGCTGGTGCGGCTGCCGCAATCCTATCTCGGCAAATATCCGCATGAGCTGTCCGGCGGCCAGAAGCAGCGTGTGGCGATTGCCCGGGCGTTGGCGGCCGAGCCGAAAATTCTCATCCTTGATGAGCCGACGGCCGCACTCGATGTGTCCGTGCAGAAGACGGTTATCGACCTTCTGCTGCAGCTGCGCGAGGAGCTTGGCCTGACTTATCTGATGATCTCGCACGACCTGTCGCTGATGCGCAATTTCTGTTCGCGCATCGCCATCATGCTGCGGGGCGAGATCGTCGAAGAGGGCGTGACGTCGGCGGTCTTCGCCGAGCCGGCCCATCCCTACACCCGCGCGCTGATTGCGGCCATCCCCGTCGTCACCGACGAGGAAGAACGTCTCAAACCCACGGTGACCGAGGAGGAGCGCATGCGCTTCCTCGTTAAATCGACCGATTTATGAAAGAGGAGCCTGACGTGTATCGCGTTGGAATTGACGTCGGCGGCACGAATACCGATGCCGTTGTGTTGCAGGATAAAACCGTTCTGGCGGGGGTGAAGGCCTCCACGACAGAGGATGTGACGTCAGGCGTCATCGAAGCCCTTGAAAAGGTCATCGAGGCATCGGGCATCGACAGGGCGCGCATCGGTGCCGTGATGATCGGCACCACGCATTTCACCAATGCGGTGATCGAGCGCCGGCATATGGACGAGGTTGCAGCCATCCGGCTCGGCCTGCCGTCCGGCGCTGGCCTGCCGCCCATGGTCGACTGGCCGGATGACCTCCGGGAAATCGTCGGCAACCACGGTTATCAGGTGCGCGGCGGTTATGAATTCGACGGCCGCGAAATTTCGCCGCTCGATGAGGACGAGATCGTCCGCATCGCCGCCGATATCCGCGCCAAGAGCCTGAAGGCGGCTGCCGTCACCTGCGTTTTCAGCGGCATCAACGATGCGATGGAGCTGCGAGCGAAGGAAATCCTGCAGGAACGCTGCCCCGGTCTGCCGGTGGTGATGTCCAAGGATATTGGCCGTCACGGTCTGCTTGCACGGGAAAGTGCGGCGATCATGAATGCCAGCCTGCTGTCGCTTGCCGACCGCACGGTTGCCGCTTTCGGCGAGGCACTGAAGGCTGCGGGCATCACCTGCCCTTTCTATATCACCCAGAACGACGGTACACTGATGGCGGCTGATGTGGTGCGCGGTTTCCCCGTGCTCACCTTCGCGTCCGGTCCGACGAACTCCATGCGTGGTGCGGCCTTCCTCACCGGTCTCAAGGATGCCGTCGTCGTGGATGTCGGCGGCACCACGTCGGACGTCGGCTCGCTTTCCCACGGTTTCCCGCGTCAGGCCTCGACCACGGTGGATATCGGCGGCGTGCGCACCAATTTCCGCATGCCTGATGTCTTTTCCATCGGTCTCGGCGGTGGCTCGCTGGTGGTCAATGGCGGTCACGGCCTGACCGTCGGCCCGAAATCCGTCGGTTACCGCGTCCGCCGCGAGGCGCTCTGCTTCGGTGGCTCGACCCTGACGGCGACCGATATCGCCGTTGCCTCCGGCAAGGCGGATGTGGGCGAGAAGGCGCTGGTCTCCAGCCTTGATAAAAGACTGGTGGATGCTGCCGTCAGCAAGATCAACGACATGCTTGAAGCCTGCGTGGAGCGCAGCCGCATCTCGTCGTCACCGGTGCCGGTTATCGCCGTCGGCGGCGGTTCCATCCTGATGCCGGATCGCATCGGTGATCTTGAGGTTATTCGGCCTGAGAATTTTTCGGTGGCCAATGCCGTTGGCGCGGCCATTGCGCAGATCAGCGGTGAGACAGACCGGGTCTTCTCACTCGTCGATGGACGCACGCGCGAGAGCGCACTGGCTGAGGCAGAAGCGGAGGCCCGCGAAAAGGCCATTGCCGCCGGCGCGCTTGCCGAAACGCTCGAAGTGATCGAGCGCGAGGATATGCCGCTGGCTTACCTGCCCGGCAATGCCACCCGCATTCATGTGAAAGTTGTTGGAGAAATGGGAGCCAATCATGGCTGAGACACGCAAGCTGAAATATGACGAAGCGGCATTGCGGACGCTGACCCGTGAGGACCTGGACGCATTGGAAATCGGCGCCGGCATTCTCGGCACGGGCGGCGGCGGCAACCCCTATCTCGGCAAGCTGCTGGCGCTGGAGGCCATGAAGGCCGGTTACGAGATGAAGATCCTCGCAACCGACGCCATCGAACCGGATGCGCTCTGCATGTCCATCGGCGGCATCGGAGCGCCCGTCGTCGGCGTCGAGCGCATTCGCGAAGGGCGCGAAGGCCTGCGCTGCCTGCGGGCGATGGAAGAGCTGATCCGCACGCCAGTTGACGCCATCGTCTGCGAGGAAATCGGTGGTTCCAATTCCATGAACCCGCTGGTGACGGCGGCGCTGGGTGGCCTGCCTATCCTCGATTGCGATGGCATGGGCCGAGCTTTTCCGGAAATGCAGATGACCACCTTCTCCATCTATGGCCATAGTTCCACACCATCGGTGATGTGCGATCTGCACGGCAATGCCGTCATCTTCAGCCATGCCGTTTCCGAAGTCTGGCATGAGCGCATGGCGCGCGCCTGCGTCGTCTCGCAGGGGGGCGGCGCAATGCTGGCGACGGCTCCGATGCAGGCACATTACGTGCACCAGTATGGCATTCCGAAAACCTATACCAAGGCGATCGCCATCGGTGAGGCGGTGATCCGTGCCCGCAAACAGCAGGAAGACCCTATTGCCGCAGTCTGCGCGCTCGAAGGCGGGCGGCGAATCTTCAACGGCAAGATCACCGATCTGAAGCGCCATCTTCGCGGCGGTTTTGCGGTCGGCGATCTCACGCTGTCAGGCTTCGACGACTGCGTCGGACAGACGGCGGGCGTCGCCATCCAGAACGAATTCCTGCTGTTTTCCCGTGACGGCAAGGTGGAAGTGACGGTGCCTGATTTGATCGTCCTGCTCGATGTCGACACCGGTTATCCGATCACCACCGAAGTGTTGCGCTATGGCCAGCGTGTGGCCGTCATCGCCATCCCCTGCCACGACCTGCTGCGCAGCGCCCGCGCTCTAGAGGTCGTCGGGCCGGCGGCCTTCGGTTACCCGGACATTCCTTTCTCACCGCTGCCCGTTCCGGTCAGCAAGGCTGCCTAACCATAAGCGGGCCGATGACCCGCAATAAAGAGGAGAACGATAATGAAAATGCCTGTACTTTCTTCCCGTCTCGCCGCACTGGCGCTCGGCACGGCGCTCGCGTTGCCGCTTGTTTCTTCTGCAGCCCTTGCGGAAGACAAGGTGTCGGTCGCGGTCAACACCATGCAGATATTCAGCTCGCTCGACCCGGCGAAAGTGACTGACTACACCGGCTACATGGCCATCGTGAACATGTATGACGGTCTGACCACCGTGAACGCCAAGGGCGAAATCGTGCCGCATCTGGCGAAATCCTGGGAGATTTCCGAGGACGGCCTGACCTACACCTTCCACCTGCGCAACGATGCGAAATTCCAGGACGGAACGGCGGTAAAGGCGGCCGATCTTGCGTGGTCGATCCAGCGCCTGCTCGGCATCAACAAGGGCCCGTCGAACCTCATCGTCGGCGTGCTGAAACCTGAAAACGTCACTGCCCCTGACGATGCGACGCTGGTGATGAAGATCGAGCGCCAGTTCTCGCCCTTCATGGCGGCAACGCCGCTGATGATGGCGATGAACAAGACGCTGATCGAAGCCAATGCCAAGCCCGAGGACAAATGGGGCGAGGCTTACGTCGGCGAACATTCCGCCGGTTCCGGCCCCTACAAGCTCGTCAGCTACAACCGTTCCGCCGACATGGTCATTGCCCGCAATGCCGATTATTTCCTGGGCTGGACGAAGGGCAAGCCGATTGACGAAGTGCGCTTCGTGCAGACCAGTGACGACGCCACCGTGAAGGCACTGGCGGAAAAGGGTGAACTAGGACTTTCCTCGCACGGGCTTGGCAACGACACCTATGAATCCATCGGTCGGATGAACGGTTACAAGCTGATCCAGACCCGCACCGCCGGCGGCTTCGTCATCAAGCTCAACACCAAGGTCTATCCGACCGACGACGTCCACGTCCGCCGCGCCATCGCCTATGCGACCGACTACAAGACGATCCAGGAAGTGATCTATCCGGGCTTCGATATGAAGGGCCCGCTCTCTGACGCGTTCAAGGATGCGCATAACGGCGATATCCAGCCGGGCGTCTACGATCTGGAAAAGGCCAAGGAAGAACTGGCGAAGTCGAAATATGCTAGCCAGAAGATCACGCTGGTCAACAGCTATGTCGCGTCGCTCGCCTTCGAGGCGGAAGTGGCGTTGCTTCTGCAATCGAGCCTCGAGCAGATCGGCATCACGCTCGATATCAAGCCGGAGCCTTGGAACCGTATCGTCGAGCTTTCTTCCAAGCCCGAAACGACGCCTGCATCGACGCAGGTGAACATCTCGCCGACCTATCCGTCGCCGGATTCGATGTTCTACAACCAGTATCATTCCAAGGCGTCCGGTACCTGGATGTCGATGGAATGGTTGCAGAATGCGGAGATCGACGGGCTGATCGACAAGGTCCGCGCCACAACCGATGTCAACGAGCAGAACGCCACCTACAAGGAGCTGCAGACGAAGATCGTTGACCTTCAGCCTGACGTCTGGGCCGTTGCGCCGAACCGCCGTTATGCGGCGAACAAGTGCCTTCAGGGCTACGAGTTCATTCCCATGCAAAGCTGGGACCTGAACTTCTCCAACTTCCATTGGGACTGCAAGGCGGAGTGAGCTCCGCCTGATGAAAACCGGCCCCGCCACAAAGGCGGGGTTGGCCAGACTTTGAACTTCAAAGGGAAGGAGCATCGCCTGCAGCCGGAAAGGCTGAGGCATGCCCGAGGATGACGCATGATCCAGGAATTTTCCGAAGACGATATCGAACCTCTGGCCACCGGTGCCTGGATTCTGGGAACGGGTGGCGGCGGCAACCCCTATATCTCGACGCTCAATCTGCGGCGTCTCTATGCCGAGGGCAGACGGGTGAAGGTCATGGATCCCATGGCGCTTGCCGATGACGACATGGTCGCCGTCGTCTCCAAGATGGGTGCGCCGCTTGTCGGTCAGGAGCGGCTGGGAGACCCCGTGCATCTCGCCCGCGCTGTTGAGGTCATGGAGGATTATCTCGGCAAGCCGTTCCGGGCGATCATGAGCGTGGAAATCGGCGGTTCGAATGCGCTTTCCTCCTTCCTCGCCGCCGCCGTACTCGACCGCCCGGTCGTTAATGCCGACGCCATGGGACGGGCCTATCCGGAAGCGCAGATGACGTCCTTCGCCATCGGCAACCTGCCGATGTTTCCGCTGTCGCTGGTCGATGTGCGCGACAATGAGGTCATCGTGACGCGCGCCGCTTCATGGAAATGGATGGAGCGCATTTCGCGCAAGGTCTGCACCGAGGTCGGTTCAACCGCCGCCACGTGCAAGGCCCCGCGCACCGGCAAGGAAGTGAAGGAGTGGGGCATTCATTACACCGTTACCAAGGCGACCGAACTCGGGCGCGCGGTGATGGCAGCACGTGCGCGCCATGACGATCCCGTTCAGGCGGTTCTCGACCACGAGGGCGGCAAGCAGCTGTTCCGCGGCAAGGTGGTGGACGTGGCCCGCGAGACCACGGGTGGTTTCCTGCGCGGCAGCACGACCATTGAAGGTATCGATGCCGACCGTGGTTCACGCATGGAACTCGCATTCCAGAATGAGTGGGCCGTTGCCTTCCGCGATGGCCAGCCAGTCGCCATGACGCCGGACCTGCTCTGCCTTCTCGATACGGTTTCCGGTGGCGCCATCGGTACGGAATCGGTGCGTTACGGTCAGCGCGTGACGGTTGTCGCCCTGCCAGCACCAGAGCTTTTGACGACGCCTGCCGGCATCGCTGCCGTCGGCCCGCGCGCCTTCGGTTATGACATTGACTTCAGATCGGTATTCCCATGAAACGCATCGGTATTGACGTTGGCGGCACCAATACGGATGCCGTTTTGATCGATGGAGACACCATTGTCGCCTCCATCAAGGTTCCGACCACGCAGGATGTTCTGTCGGGCGTAAAAGCAGCGCTCGCGCACGTGTCTGGCCATGTCGGCGCTGCGGACCGACCGATCGACGCTGTGATGATCGGCACCACCCATTTTACCAATGCGGTGGTGGAGCGCGCACGGCTGGAGCGGGTTGCCGCCATCCGCATCGCGCTACCAACAGGTTCGTCGCTGCCGCCCATGTGCGACTGGCCAAAAGATTTATACGATGCTGTCGATCCGTTGATCTTCATGGTCCATGGTGGCCGTGAATATGACGGCAGCCCGTTGGTGCCAATGATCCCTGATGAAATTCGGGAGGCCGCGATGAAAATCCGCGATGCGGGCATCACCTCCATCGCCATTTCGGCAACCTTCTCGCCGCTGACAACCGAATGCGAAGTGCGGGCAGCGGAAATCGTTCGTTCGGTCATCCCCGACGCACGTATCACGCTCTCCCATACGCTTGGCCGCATCGGGCTTCTGGAGCGGGAAAATGTCGCCCTGCTGAACGCGGCACTGCAAACACTGGGCAGGACAACCGTTCGGGCATTCTCGGATGCGTTGCGCGAAGCCGGTGTGAAGGCCCCGTTCTATCTGACCCAGAATGACGGCACCGTGGCGCTCGCGAATGTCGCCGCTGCCAACCCGGTGCACAGCTTTGCTTCAGGCCCAACCAACTCGATGCGTGGTGCAGCCTTCCTCACCGGGCTAACCGATGCCATGGTGGTGGATGTCGGCGGCACAACCTCCGATATCGGCTGCCTTGTCGGCGGGTTTCCGCGCGAGGCGAACAATATCGTCCATATTGGCGGGGTACGCACACTCTTCCGCATGCCCGATCTTCTGCCGATTGCGCTCGGCGGCGGCACCATCGTCGATCCTGATACGGGCAGGATCGGTCCACGCTCGGTCGGTTACCGCATCCTGACGCAAGCCCGTGTTTTCGGTGGCGAGACGCTCACGACATCGGATATTGCCGTTGCCGCGGGGCTGATCGAGATGGGCGACCGCGATCGCGTGAAAGGCCTCGATCCGGCTTTCGTGCAGGCCACACTCCAGCGCATCCGTGACATGGTGGCGGACAGTTTCGACCAGATGAAGACCTCGGCCGAAGATGTTCCGCTGGTTGCCGTCGGCGGCGGGGCGTTCCTGATCCCCGAGACGGTTCCGGGTGCGTCGGACGTCCTGCGTGTGGAAAATGCCGGCGTCGCCAATGCACTCGGTGCAGCGATGGCGCAGGTTTCCGGCGAGGTCGATCAGGTGTTTTCCGGACTGAGCCGCGATGAGGCTCTTGCGAAAGCCGAGACCGAGGCGCAGAACGCGGCGGTTTGTTCAGGCGCGGAGCGGGCGAGCCTCAAGACGCTTGAGGTGGAGGACATCCCGATTGCCTATCTGCCTGGCGGTGCACGGCGGGTTCGCGTGCGGGTCATCGGCGATATCGCCTTTCATTGATTGCAAGAGGCACTGCCGGCGGCAGGGCGACGAGGGAGTGAGCATATGACAAAGATCGCACTGGCCATTCACGGTGGTTGTGGCGTGATGCCGGAAGACAGCATGACTTCAGAGGAATGGGCTGCGGCCCGCGATGATCTTGCAGCGGCATTACGCGCCGGTTATGGCGTGCTGAAGGCGGGCGGCACCGCGCTCGACGCCGTTGAGGCGGCGGTCGTCGTCATGGAGGACAGCCCGCATTTCAATGCTGGCCATGGGGCGGCACTCAACGAAAACGGGATTCATGAGCTGGATGCCTCGATTATGGACGGTGCGACGCTGGCGGCAGGCGCGATCAGCGCATCCCGCGCCATTCGCAACCCGGTCAAGGCGGCTCGTGCGCTGATGACCGACGAACGTGCCGTCTATCTGACAGGTGAAGCAGCAGATCGCTTCGCCGAGGAAAAAGGTCTGGCCACGGAAGCTCAATCCTATTTCACCACGCAAAAACGCCTTGACGCGCTCGCGGCGATGAAGCGCCATGCTGTGGCCGGCACGGAAGCGACGGAAAACGAAAAACATGGCACCGTCGGTGCGGTGGCACTCGATGCCGCGGGGCATCTCGCCGCGGCCACCTCCACCGGCGGCTATACCAACAAGCCCGATGGCCGGGTCGGCGACAGCCCGGTAATCGGCGCCGGCACCTATGCACGCGATGGCGCCTGCGCCGTTTCCGGCACCGGCAAGGGAGAATTTTTCATCCGTTACGTCGTAGGCCACGAGATCGCATCCCGCGTCGCCTATCTCGGACAGGAGCTGGAAAACGCTGCCGGCGATCTCGTGTACAGGGATCTGGCTCCCTATGACATCGGCGCCGGCCTGGTCGCCATTGATACGGCGGGCCACATCGCCGCTCCGTACAACACCGCGGGCATGTTCCGCGGCTGGGTGACCGCGTCTGGAGAAGCGGTTGTCGCCACGCATGGGGAAGTTTATCCTATCGAACTTTGAGCCCGCTCTAACGGGGTGGATTTGGACTCAGGGACGTAATGCGACCTGCGACAAGCTCCAGGCAAAAGGTTTGACCGCCCTCACCCGGTTCAGCTTCCATCATCTTCCGCCCGCAGCGCCGGGTATCGCCTCTGAAAAATTTGAACTGCTCGGTGCGGCGGTGTACGGATCACGGAAACTGTCGCAGGAACTGGAATGCAACCATCATATAGATTGCCGCCGCTGGAGGCGCTTGTGGTTTTCGAGGCTGCATCCCGTCTGGGAAGCTTCTCTCGCGCCGGCAGCGAGCTTGGCCTGACGCAAAGCGCGGTCAGCAGGCAGATCGGCAAGCTGGAAGCATTCATCGGTTCCAAGCTATTTGAACGCGTGCCGACGGGCGTGCGACTGACGACCATAGGAGAGAATTACTCGATCGACATATCGCGGCTGATCCTCGATATCGCAAGCGTGACGGACGGTGTGCGGTCTTGGACCGGGGCAAGCCAGATCACCATAGCCTGCTCCCGTGGCATTGCCGATCAATGGTTCATGCCCCGTTTGCAAAAGCTGAAACGGGATGTTCCCGGCATCGAGTTGCGAGTGCGGGTGACAGATGACGTGGCGCATCTTCGCCTGGACGAATTCGATCTTGCGATTTTTTATCGCAAGGAAAGACCGATCGGCGTGTGGCTTTCGGAGCTCGGTCAGGAAGACGTCGTCCCTGTCTCTGCGCGCGGTGTGGGCGATCTCATGGACCAGAAAGCACCGGTTTTGATCTCCATCGAGGATTCGATGCGGGAATGGCAGGATTGGAGCGACTGGTGGCGCTCAGCACAATTGCTGCCGCCAAAGGATGCAATCCAGTGGAAACTTGGAGATTATGGTCTCTGTGTTGCGGCAGCGTCGCAGGGGCTCGGCGCAACACTTGGCTGGACCTGGCTCATCCGCGATCAGCTGGATAGCGGCGCGCTTGTGCCTGTCCATGCCCACGCCATGCGCTCGGAGGGCAAATTTTACCTGATGCGCCCGGCCGATCGCCACCAGCGCAAGATTGTGCGTGAGGTTTCAGATTGGCTGATCGCGGACAATCATAAAACCGCACGCTAAGATCTTGTCAGGCACTGATGGACGGCGTCTTGCGGCGGCGGTCCAGCAGGAACCGGGCATAGCCGATGACGGTGAAGAGCAGCCATGCGAGTTGCGAGATGAGCGAGCCGAGATTAAAGTTCCAGATCAACGAATAGATCAGGAACACACCGCCCAGAACGTTCAAGAGAGTGTATCGCCAGTCTTCTATCGTTAGAAATCGAAGCTGCAACAGGGCATAGGCGAAGAGATAGAAAAAGGCTCCTGCAAGGCCGACAATATCCGCTAGCCCCATTTGTATTCACTCCATGAACGCTCTCGCCGCGCGAGAATTGCTACACCGGATCGGCTCCGGCGCCTCCCTTTAAAGCGCTTCGCAAAGAAGTGGATGCGCTCAGATTTCATGACCCCATGCGCAAAAATCATACCCCCCTTTGCTGGTCTCTATCTAGTGCCGAACCGCCGAGTACGATACCCCACAGCGAGCTGAGCCTTGACCGGCTAGATAAAAAACAGGGAACCCAGATATGACCTCCTCCCCCTTTTCCTTCTCACTCGATCGCCGGCACTTCCTCGCCGGTGCGGCGAGCCTTGCGGCGCTTTCCGCCGGTTTCATCACGAATGCCAGTGCGCAAAGCACGGACACGCCCAAGAAGGGTGGAGTGCTGAAACTGGGCATCGGCGGCGGCAGCACCACTGATAATCTCGACCCCCGCATTCTGAAGGACTGGGTGCCCGTCAATCAGGCATTCATGATCATGAACGGCCTCGTGGAGATCGACGCCAACAATCATGCCGTGCCGGAACTGTTCGAGAGCTGGGAAGCTCAACCGGGCGCGGTGGAGTGGGTCTTCAAGCTGCGCCAGGGCGTCACGTTCCATAACGGCAAGAATTTGACGGTAGAAGACGTCATCTACTCCATCAACCTCCACCGCGGGGAAACCACCTCTGCAGCGCGCTCGGTTGCATCCGCCTTGAAAAGCGTCGACAAGCTTTCCGACACCGAGGTCAAGATCGTCCTCGAAAGCGGTAACGCCGATCTGCCTTACATCCTTTCTGACTATCATTTCCTCGTCGTTCCCGAAGGCTGGACGGATTTCAACAAGCCTGTGGGCACTGGGCCGTTCGTCTTTGAAAGCTATGATCCTGGCGTGCGTTCCCGCTTCACCCGTAATCCCAATTACTGGAAGCCGAATGCGGCCCATGTCGACGCCGTCGAAGTCATCGTCATCAACGATATTGCCGCCCGCACCAATGCCATGATGTCGGGTCAGGTACACGCCATCAACCAGCTGGATTTCAAGACGGTCGATCTGCTTCGCCGCAATCCCAACCTCAATATCGTTCAGTCGGCTGGCGGCCAGCACTTCACCTTCCTGATGGATTGCACACAGGCGCCCTATACGGACAACAATATCAGGCTCGCCATCAAACACGCCATCGACCGCGAGCAACTTCTGAAAACCGCATTGCGCGGCTATGGCCGCCTCGGCAACGACCACCCGATCCCCAGCTCGGACCGCTTCTATGCGGCAGACCTGCCGCAGAGGCCATACGACCCCGAAAAGGCGAAGTTCTATCTGAAGCAGGCAGGACTTGATGCCCTCAAGATCGAGATTTCTGCTTCCGACGCCGCCTTCTCCGGTGCAGTGGATGCAGCAGCGATCTTCCGCACCAGCGCGGCAAAGGGCGGGATCGACGTTTCGATCAAGCGCGAGCCGGCTGACGGCTATTGGGACAACGTATGGATGAAAGCGCCATTCTGCATGTCCTATTGGGGCGGTCGTCCCACGGCGGACCAGATGCTGACCATCGCATACCAGTCGACGTCGGCGCAGAACGACACGCACTGGAAGAACGAGACATTCGACAAGAAGCTGATCGAAGCGCGTGCGCTTCTCGACGACGCCAAGCGCAAGGAAATCTATGCCGAATTGCAAGCGCTCATTTCCAATGAGGGCGGAGCGATGATCCCGATGTTTGGCGACTATCTCGACGCCACATCCAAGAAACTCAAGGGCGTGACGACCCATCCCATGTTCAATTTCATGGGCGCCCGTCTCGCTGAAAAAGTCTGGTTGGACGCATAATGACTACACTTATCCTGAAGCGCGTTGCTTTGGGTATTTTGACGCTTCTGCTGGTGTCGGCGCTTATTTTCGCCGGCACTCAGCTTCTTCCCGGTGACGTGGCGTCGGCAATACTCGGACAAAATGCGACGCCAGAATCCCTCGCCGTGCTGCGCGCCGATCTCGGTCTCGACCAGCCCCTTCTGCATCGTTATTTCTCCTGGCTCGGCGGCTTCGTAACCGGCGACCTCGGAAATTCTTTGGCAAACCACCAGCCCGTTGCCGATCTTCTGTGGCCACGCTTCTGGAACACCATGGCGCTCGCGCTTTATGCCGCCGTCGTCTCCGTTCCTGTCGCCGTCACACTTGGGCTGTTCAGCGCAATCCTGCGCGGCAGCCTGTTCGATCGTGCGGTGAACATTGTGGCGCTCGCCTTCGTTTCCCTGCCGGAATATTTTCTCGGTCTGCTGCTGATCCTGTTCGTGTCCGTGCAGTATAACCTCCTGCCGAGCCTTGCGGACACCTATCCCGGCATGGGTTTTGCGGACTGGCTTAAGGCGACCACGCTGCCGGCCCTGACGCTTGTTCTTGTGACGGTGGCGCAGATGTTGCGTATGACCCGAACCGCCGTGCTGGCTGTCATGGATCAGGCCTATGTCGAAACCGCCTATCTCAAGGGGCTTCGCACCCGGCGCGCGGTTCTTCGTCACGCCCTTCCCAATGCGGCTGCGCCCATCGTCAATGTCGTGTCTTTCAACGTTGCCTATCTGATCACGGGCGTTGTGCTGGTGGAGGCCGTGTTCAATTACAATGGGCTTGGTCGCTTCATGGTCGATGCAGTTTCCAAGCGCGACCTGCCGCTCGTGCAGGCTGCGGCCCTCGTTTTTGGCGCCGCCTACGTCATCTTGAACATCATTGCCGATATTTCGGCAATCGCGCTTAATCCGCGCCTGAGGCATCCCCGATGAAAATTCTCCGTTCCATCACCCCGACCGCATGGATCGGTCTTTTCATCATCTCGCTCAATATCGTCCTGTTCGTCGCCGGCCCGCACATAGCGCCTTTCGCACAGGAAGAGATCGTCGGATCACCTTTTGATCCGCCTTCGGCCGCGCACTGGTTTGGACTCGATCAGAATGGTCGCGATATGCTGTCGCGTCTTCTGGCTGGCGCACAGATGTCCATCGGCGTTTCACTGGCCGCATCGCTGCTGTCCTTCACGATCGGGATAACACTCGGGTTCATCGCGGCCATTTTCGGCGGCTGGCTGGACACGGTTCTGTCGCGCATTGTCGACACGGTCATGTGTATTCCGGTGCTGATCTCTGCTCTTGTGGTGTTGCAGGCACTTGGCTCGTCCATTCCCGTGCTCATCGTCACAATCGCCCTTCTGGATTCCACACGCGTCTTTCGCCTGGCCCGCATCGTTGCGCAGGGTATCAATGTTCTCGAATATGCCGAAACGGCGCGTCTTCGTGGTGAAGGCCTGTTGTGGCTGGTGTTTAAGGAAATTTTGCCCAATGCCCTGCCACCGCTGATTGCCGAGTTCGGTCTTCGCTTCTGCTTCACCTTCCTCTTCGTTGCAGGCCTTTCCTTCCTTGGCCTTGGCATCCAGCCGCCCTTCGCGGACTGGGGCGGCATGGTGAAAGATAACCAGCAGGCGATCCTTTACGGTCTCTACGCTCCGCTTTATCCGGCTGCCGCCATCGCCATCCTTACCATTGGCGTCAACCTCGTCGTGGATTGGCTGCTTGCCGGCCGCAGCGCAATTCAGGGAGCGGACCGATGAACGAGAGCAAGGTTTTGCAAATTCGCGGGCTCAAGGTTGCCGCACCGAATGGCGCCATCCTGGTTGACAATGTCGATCTCGACCTGAAGCGCGGTGAGGTCAAAGGGCTCATCGGCGAATCCGGCGCGGGCAAGTCCACGATTGGCTTTGCCGCTATGGGGTACGGCCGCAACGGCTGCCGTATCGTTGGGGGCGAGATCATTGTAAACGGTGTTTCGCTGATGACGATCGATCGCGCCGGACGTGAGGCGGTGCGTGGTGCGGGCATCGCTTATGTGGCGCAAAGCGCAGCCGCCGCCTTCAATCCGGCGATGAAGATCGGCGAACAGATCATGGAAGGGCCGCTCTATCACGGCATCATGAACCGGCAGGAAGCGGAAGCATGGATGCTGGAACTGCTGCAGGCGCTGCAGCTTCCCGATTATCAGAATTTCGGCAGCCGTTACCCGCATCAGGTATCCGGCGGCCAGTTGCAGCGTGCGATGGTGGCCATGGCCATGTCCTGCCGTCCCGATATTCTGGTTTTGGACGAACCGACCACGGCTCTCGATGTCACGACGCAGATTGAGGTTCTCGCTCTCCTGCGCAGCCTCATCCAGCGTTATGATACGGCTGCGCTCTACATTACCCACGACCTTGCAGTGGTGGCGCAGATTGCCGACAGCATCCTGGTGTTGCGTCATGGCAAAGAGGTTGAGGCCGGCTCTGCCGAACAGATCCTCGAACAGCCGCAGCAGGACTATACGCGTCGGCTCGTTTCCGAACGCAAGGCCAGCATGTCGGGAGAAGGCGTCCACCATGAAAATGGTGAGGTTCTACTCGAAGCGCGCGATGTCACCGCCTATTACGGCCGGAAGAAGGTGCTTGATAACGTCCAGTGCCTGCTGCGCAAGGGTGAGACACTCGCCGTTGTGGGTGAATCCGGTTCGGGAAAATCTACCCTCGCCCGGGTCATTGCCGGTTTGCCGCCCCATTCCTCCGGCGTCGTTACCCTCGCCGGACACAGGCTGGCCGACAAATACACGCAGCGAAGCCGCGAGGAACTGAGACGTATACAGCTCGTCTATCAGCTTCCGGATGTGGCGCTAAACCCGCGCCACACAGTCGGCGAGATCATCGGCCGTCCAATGTCGTTCTACTTCGGCATGAACGACGAGCAGCGCGCATCTGAGGTGAACCGCCTGCTGGATCTCATCGGTCTGCCGCGCGACTTTGCCGAGCGCCTTCCAAAAGCTCTGTCGGGCGGGCAGAAGCAGCGGGTGTGCATTGCCCGCGCCCTTGCGGCCCGTCCCGACCTCATCATTTGCGACGAGGTCACTTCGGCGCTTGACCCTTTGGTGGCCGACGAGATCCTCACATTGTTGCAATCATTGCAGGATGAACTGGGTGTCTCTTATCTGTTCATCACCCATGATCTCGGTGTCGTTCGCAGGATTGCCGACAGGACCATGGTGATGCAGCACGGCCGTATTGTCGAAACCGGCACCACCGAGGAGGTTTTTGCTCCGCCCTACCAGCCCTATACGGAGCAGCTTATCACTTCGGTTCCCGAGTTGCGGCGCGACTGGCTGGACGGCGTGCTGGCAAAACGCGGCCTCCCGGTCGCCTGAGTTCAGCGACGGCGAACATGCTTGGGCCGCCGTCCCCCTTCATCTCCAATGGCCTGCTGCAATGCCAGCAGCCGATGAACTGACTGGAATACCCAAATGATAGTGCGTGTTGAAGAACATATCTGGATCCCGATGAGCGACGGCGCGCGCCTTGGAGCGCGTCTCTGGCTGCCGGAAGGCGCGGAGCAATCGCCGGTTCCTGCCATTCTCGAATATATTCCCTATCGCAAGCGCGATGGAACGCGCGGGCGCGACGAGCCGATGCACGGCTATTTCGCCAGCCAGGGCTATGCGGCGATCCGCGTGGATATGCGGGGCACCGGCGAATCCGATGGCCACATGGCAGACGAATATCTGCAGCAGGAACAGGACGACGCCCTGGAAGTGATCGACTGGATTTCCCGCCAGCCATGGTGCAGCGGCAATGTCGGCATGATGGGCAAGAGCTGGGGCGGCTTCAACGGCCTGCAGGTCGCCGCCCGCCGTCCACCGGCGTTGAAAGCCATCATCACCGCCTATTCCACGGACAATCGCTATACGGATGATATCCATTACATGGGCGGGTTATTGCTGAACGACAATCTCTGGTGGGGCACGATCATGCTTGCCTATCAGAGCCGCCCGCTCGACCCGGAGATCGTCGGCGAGGAATGGCGTGATCGCTGGCTTGAGCGACTGGACCAGCTGCCCTTTTTCCCCGGACTGTGGCTCGCCCATCAGCGCTACGACGCCTACTGGAAACATGGTTCGGTCTGTGAGGACTGGAGCGCCATCCAGTGCCCGGTCCTTGCCATCGGCGCGTGGGCAGACAGCTATACCAATGCGGTCCCACGACTTCTGGAAAACCTTCAGGTGCCGCGTCGCGGCATTATCGGCCCCTGGGGGCACATCTATCCTCAGGAAGGCGTACCCGGCCCGGCAATCGGCTTCCTTCAGGAGGCAACGCGCTGGTGGGACCATTGGCTGAAGGGCAAGGAGACCGGCGTCATGGACGAGCCGATGTTGCGCGCCTTCGTTAGCGACACGATCGAGCCGACAGGCACGCGCACGACGACGCAGGGCCGGTGGCTCGGCGAAGCGGCATGGCCTTCACCTGACATCTCGACCCGATCACTCTATCTTGGTGGAGCCCGGGACTTGCGTGACGCGGTGAGTGATCCCGCGATCATTGCTATCCGTTCTCCCCAGAGCCATGGCAAGGCGGGCGGCGAATGGATGGCGACCGGCTGCCCGGGTGAACATCCGACCGATCAGCGGCTCGACAATGGGGGCGCGCTGGTTTTCGAAACCGCCGTCCTTGAAGACGATTTCGATGTGCTGGGCGCGCCTGTTGCGCGTTTGCGCGTTGCCGCAGATAGCCCCGTCGCCCAGATATCGCTACGCCTCAACGATGTGCTTCCCGACGGTCGCACCACACGCGTCAGCTACCAAGTTTTCAACCTCACTCACCGCGACAGCCATGAGAATCCGGAGGCCTTGGAACCCGGCAGATTTTACGATGTCGCAATCAAGCTCAATGATTGTGGGTACCGCTTCGCCAAAGGCCACAAACTGCAACTCGCGATCGCCACGGCCTATTGGCCGATGGTGTGGACATCGCCTTACGATGCGACGATCAGCATTTCCGTTGCGGAAAGCGCGCTCGACCTGCCAATCCGTGCTATAGATGACAGCAAGCAGGTTCGCTTCGAGCCGCCCGCCCATGGCCCATCGACACCGATGACACAGATCGACCCCGGCACTGTTCGTCGCTGGACGGAACAGGACCACGAAACCGGTTTCAACACCTATATCACGGAAGGTGTGGGTGGCTTGTTCGGCGAGGGTGTGCTGCGCTTTGACGAGATCGATACCGAACTCAGCCATAGTCTGCGCCGTGAACTGCGCATTCGCGACGACGATCCCCTCTCCGCACGCTACGTGCTCACCCAGACTTACGAAATCGGACGGAACGGGTGGCGGATCAAGATCGAGAGCCGGACTGAAATGCGCTCCGATGAACGATACTTCTATTTAGTCGGAGAACTCTCGGCTTTCGAGAATGGTAATATCGTCAAGACGCGACAATGGGACGAGCGCTACGAACGAGATCTTATCTGACACTTCTAATGACTGCTGCCGCGGGAAGATGAGACCTGCCAGAACGGTATATGGCTGACGTCGAACGAGAGATTTCGGCGTCAACGGGATGTTGACCTCCGCCCGCAACAGCAGGGTCAGTCGCCCACAAACGTAATCACAGTCGAACATCGCCGCGATAAACGTTCGGCGTCGCTCCCGTTAACCTGCCAAATATCTTGCGGAACGCTGCCGGATCCGCATAGCCGACCGCCCAGGCAATGCTTTCGACCGACCCATTCGTCGTCTCCAGCAATTGCCGCGCCTTCATGATGCGCACGTTCTGGAGATATTCCGTCAGCTTCAGTCCTGTCGCGCGTGAAAAGCGACGCTGAAGCGTCCTTTCTGAAAGATGGACGCTGTCTGCCAGTTCACCGATCGATTTTTGCATCTCTGGCACTGCGTGGAATTGATGCTGGATTTGCCGCACTTCTTTGTCGCCATGATCAAATCGCGGAATGAAAGTCCTGTATTGGCTCTGGCTGCACCGTGGCGGATCAACGACCAGAAAGCGCGCCGTCTCCAGCATTACGGTCTGCCCAAGAAGCTTTTCAACGAGAACCAGGCCGAGATCGGCCCAGGCCAGAATGCCTCCCGCGGTGATTACGTCACCATCATCGATGATCATGTTATCGGACGAAACGTCTATTTTGGGAAACAGCTCGGCAAGTTTCTCGGCAAAGGCCCAGTGGGTCGTGGCGCGCCGGCCATTGATGAGCCCCGTTTCAGCGAGAACGAACGCGCCAGCGCAGATCGAGCAGACAGTCACGCCGAGCGCATGCTGCGATGAAAGCCATTTTGACGCAAGCCGCATACTTTGCATCTTTTCAGGCATGACGATGCTCGGTGGCGCGATGATGTAGCTCAACGAATGCGATGCTCCCGTGTGCGAATCCCAGGTGCAAGAAACCGCGCCATCCTCAACCGTCCAGTGACTGACACGGATTTTGCGAAGGCTTGTTGGCTCCTGCAGATCCGTGGACCAATCGCTCGCGACCCGGAATAAGTCGGTCAGTCCATAGACCGCAGCCAGCTGACAATCCGGATAGATCAGCAATCCTATCTCGATAAAGTCAGCCGGGTCAGGATTTGTCACTTTTGCCTCGCATAAAGTCATTTGCGCCACGTGCGTGTCATAGCGGATGGCGCTAGCTTGTTCAAGTCAACCAAGGACATTCGAAGATAAGGCTCGACAGGAGATATGTATGATGTCTGACGCAGATCGGTTTTTCGTGTCGAGACGCAGCGTTTTGATCGGGAGCATCGCGCTAGCCAGCGTAAGCATTCCGAGGATCGCCTTCTCACAAACCCCTTCCAGCAACCATTCAGCACAAGGAGAAATCGACATGGGTTTCGTAACAACCAGAGACGGCACTGAAATTTTCTACAAGGACTGGGGCCCGAAGGATGCCCAGCCGATCGTTTTCCACCACGGCTGGCCGCTCTCTTCCGATGACTGGGATGCGCAGATGCTGTTCTTCCTCTCCAAGGGGTTTCGCGTCGTCGCCCATGACCGCCGTGGCCACGGCCGCTCGGCGCAGGTCTCCGAAGGTCACGACATGGATCATTATGCTTCCGACGCCTTTGCGGTCGTTGAGGCGCTGGACCTGAAGAACGCAGTCCATATCGGCCACTCCACAGGCGGCGGCGAAGTTGCGCGTTATGTTGCAAAGCATGGTGAGCCCGCCGGCCGTGTCGCCAAGGCCGTTCTCGTTTCCGCCGTACCACCGATCATGGTGAAGACCGAAGCCAATCCGGAAGGCCTGCCGATGGAGGTTTTTGACGGCTTCCGCTCGGCGCTTGCCGCAAACCGCGCGCAGTTCTTCCGCGACGTGCCGGCTGGCCCGTTCTATGGTTTCAACCGCGATGGCGCGACCGTTCATGAAGGCGTAATCCAGAACTGGTGGCGTCAGGGCATGATGGGCAGCGCAAAGGCCCACTACGACGGCATCAAGGCCTTTTCTGAAACCGACCAGACCGAAGACCTGAAGAATATCAGCGTTCCGACGCTGGTGCTGCACGGCGAAGACGACCAGATCGTTCCGATCGCCGACTCGGCTCACAAATCGATCAAGCTGCTGAAAAACGGCACCCTGAAGACCTATCCCGGCTTCTCGCACGGCATGCTGACAGTCAATGCCGATGTGCTGAACGCCGACCTGCTTGCCTTTATCAAGGGTTGAGTCTTTATGCAGAACGGGAATGCGGCCGGTTACTCGGCCGCATTTTATTTGGGCGAGGTTAATGGCCTCGCTTGCCCGTGGGTGGAAGCAAGGATCGCGTCGGAAATTCACAAAACCCGCAGTGGCGCGCCGTTCAGCCATGCGACGAGATTGTCAACGGTATCTCGATAGAAAATCCGGAAGGAGTTTTCAGTGACAAACCCAATGTGAGGCGTCGCGATCACATTGCCCAAAGTCCGAAGCGGATGATTACCTGGCAAAGGCTCATCATCGAACACGTCAACTGCAAAACCTGCGATGCTCTCGGTTTCCAGCGCCGTGATCAAAGCTTCTTCATCGACGAGCGGACCTCGTGACGTATTCACGAGCCATGCTGTTGGCTTCATCAATGCCAGCTCGTCCTGACCGATTATGCCCTTCGTCCGCTCCGACAGGACAAGATGCAACGTTACCCAGTCGGACCCGCGAAGAAGTGTCTCTTTCTCAACCCGCCTCACACCGGCAGCCTCTGCCGCCTCATTCGTCAGATTCTGGCTCCAGGCGATCACCTCCATACCGAAAGCAAGGCCGACCTTTGCCATCTGGCGGCCGATCCTGCCCAGACCTATGACACCCAGCGTACTGCAACGAAGGTCGCGTCCGACCGTGGTTTGCCAGCCCCCGCTCCGAAACGAGGCGATCTCTGTGGGAACATGGCGTGCCGCCGCAAGGATCAGTGCCCAGGTCAGCTCCGGGGCGCCCGATCCGTTTGCGCCGGTCGCCGAAACAACGATGCCGAGATCACGGGCCGCGGCAAGGTCGATTGAGGCGTTGCGCCCTCCAGTCGTTGCGATGAACCGCAGGTTCGGCAGGCGCTCGAGTATCCGTCGCGGCAGCGGCGTCCGTTCGCGCATGACGCAGACGGCATCGAACGGCAAGAGACGGTCAACCAGGCGTTCTTCGTCCGCGATATGGTCATTGAAGACCGTGATTTCCGCACGGTCGTTCAAGGGTGACCAGTCGGCGCTGGTGATCGCGACATTCTGGTAATCATCCAGAACGGCGATATGACGTTTCATGAGACGACGCCGTCGATTTTGACGATAAGCTTGCCGAAATTCTTGCCTTTCAGCATGCCGATAAAGGCGTCGGGGGCGTTCCCCAATCCGTCAACGACATCCTCCCGGTACCTGATCTCGCCACGAGCGACCCTCGGGCCGATCTCCGCGAGAAAGTCATTAAAATGATCGGCGGCAAATTCTGTCTGGATGAAACCTCGAACAAGAAGGCTCTGTCTCAGGATCGCCGACATCGTTACCGGAAGACGGTCTGCCTCCGACGAGTTTGCACCGTTATATTGAGAAACGAGGCCGCAAACGGGAACGCGGCCGAATTGGTTGAGAAGGGGCAGTACCGCATCCCAGACGCGTCCTCCGACATTCTCGAAATAGACATCAATCCCGTTTGGGGAGGCCGCGGTCAGATCGCTGACAAAATTCGCCGAGCGATGATCAACCACGCTGTCGAAGCCAAGTTCACCTTTCACGAATGCACATTTGTCGGGTCCACCGGCTATACCAACTGCCCTCGCCCCGTAAAGCTTTGCAAGCTGTCCGACCATCGAACCAACGGGCCCAGAGGCTGCAGCGACTGCAACCGTCTCACCCTGCCCTGGCTTGCCGATAAACTTCAGACCACTCCACGCAGTAAATCCCGGCATGCCAAGGACGCCAATCGCGGTCGTGACCGGCGCGCCGTGCGTCTCGACCTTTCGTAGCAAGTCCCCATTTATCACCGCCCCCGTACACCAACCGGTCCGCCCGCGCACGATGTCGCCGGGCACAAAACCATTGTGCCGTGACTTCACCACCTCGCAGATCGTCTCGCCCTCCATGATACCGTCAACGGGTACAGGCGCCGCGTAAGATTTGGCGTCGCTCATACGCCCACGCATGTAAGGGTCCAGCGAAAGATAGAGAACGCGGACCGTGACATCGCCCTCGGCAGCCTCGCGCAACTCGGCTTCCTCAAGGCGGAAATTTTCATGCGATGGCTCTGCCAAGGGGCGGCTTGCCAGCACAATGCGTTTGATCGTCGTCATAAGGCGCGTTCCTCGTTGATTAGCCCGAGTTTTGGGCCGCCCTCAGTTTGGATGTTCTCCCGCTTCTCAAACTCGACGGGCGGCGGCATCCTGTTCCTGATGTACTTTGCGTTTTGGTTGTAGATCATTTTGATGTGCTGGAACACGTCCAGACCGACGTAATCGCATGAGCGATTGCCCGAAACTGTGAGGACCGCTCCGAGACACGTCATCATCACGCAGGTTGGCCGGGCCCTCGGCGGCCCCGATCTCAGTAAGAATCCATCTACAAATCGGGGCAAGCCAGGCTTCGCAGGGACTCTCATCGGCGGAAGACGAAGACTAACGCTTGAAAGAACCGCAATTCTCCAGAAGGCCCGGGAACAAGAGCGCGAGAAGCATGTTCGGCGACGACTGCAAGCACTTTGCGGCTTACCAAGCAAGGCAGAAACAAATGACCATATCCAAATCGTCTGACGCCCGCGAATTTGACAATAAGCCGGCCCACGACCACCCACCCGGTTCCGGTGTTTCGCAACCAGACCCTGAAGCGACCGCGCCACTCCAGGATAGCGACGCTTCTGCTGCAACATCAAGGCTACCCGAGAGCACCGCATCATCCGCTTTGAATGATCGGGTAGATACTGATGCGCCATTGGTAGACGTGGCCTTGGCGAGCGTTAGAAGCCAAACAGGTAGCGCAGCCAGCCCGGCACCTACCGAAGAGTTGGCCGCCATTCGAGCGGAGTTCCATAGGCTGAGCGACAATGTGACTGAGATCGGATCGGCATCGGTTCGTGTGCTGCGAGCGGAAAGCCAGGGTCTCGCCGAGGACTTGCGTGTGCGCATTCGGGCACAGCCAGCCAGGGCTATGCTTTTAGGCTTGCTCGCCGGCTTCATATTTGGCGCAACCCGCTGAGGCGCATGGCAGGCCGGGTGGACGTCAGGTCTCGCTAAGGTCACCGATGAGAGTGGGCACCAATTCGCCCACTGTCGGATGGATTGGCACCGCCCAGCGCAGTTCTTCGGTCGTGGCCCCAAGGTTGATGGCGTCGAGCACGCCGTAGATTGCTTCGTCACCTCCAACGCCGAGGAAGGCAGCGCCGAGTATCCGGTCGGTGTCGGCGTCGACGACGAGTTTCAGGAGGCCGAGCGTCTCGCCTTTCTCCACCGCCCGGCCTACGCGGCTCATCGGGCGAGTGGAGACCTTGATCCGGTGCCCGGCTTCCTTTGCCTGACGCTCCGTCATGCCTGCGCGCCCGAGCGGCGGATCAATGTAGAGCCCGTAACTGAGGATGCGGTCTGAAACTTTTCGGTTGCCACCATCAAGAAGGTTTGCCGCCACAATCTCGAAATCGTTGTAGGACGTATGCGTAAATGCGCCTCGCCCGTTGCAGTCCCCAAGGGCCCAAACGCCTTCTGCGGTTGTCTGCAAGCGCTCATCCACCGTAATGAAACCGTGCCGGTCAGTCTCGATGCCAGCAAGATCGAGGCCCAGATCATCCGTGTTCGGCCGCCGTCCGAGGGCGACCAGGACATGGCTCCCACGGACTTCTCCCTGGTCGGTCCGTATGACGACGCCCGCTTCTTCCTTGGTGATGGATAGAAGGTTGTGGTTCATAAGAACCTTGATGCCATCGCCGCTCAGGATATTGGCGATGGCGTCAGAAATATCAGCATCCTCCTTGGGCGCCAGTTGCTGCCCTCGCTCGATGACCGTAACCTCTGCGCCGAAGCGCCGATACATCTGGGCGAATTCCAGTCCGATGTAACTGCCACCGAGAACAATCAGATGTCTCGGCAATTCCTCAAGCGCGATCACGGAAGTGCTCGTGAGATAGGGCACATCCTTCAACCCGGGAATATCGGGTATGTGAGGCCGCGCGCCCACATTTATGAAAATCTGCGGTGCGGTATAGCTTGTCCCGCCCACCGTCACGGTCTTCTTACCAGTGAATCTGGCTTGGGCGTGTAGCACATCCATCGTCTCCAGACTGTCAAACCAGGATGCAAGACCGTTTCTCGCATCAAGAGTCACCTTTCTGGCGCGGGCCGCTATGGCCGGCATGTGCACTTTCGGCTCGCCGTTGATGGTGACGCCGAATTCGGAGGCACGCCGCGCAACCTCCACGGTCTTGGCGCTCGCGACCAACGCCTTGGTGGGCATGCATCCGGCGTTGACGCAGGTGCCCCCAAGATATTTGCGTTCGATCAGGATCACCTTGCGGCCCATCGCCGCCATGCGGGCGGCGAGGAATGGTCCGGACTGACCGGCCCCAATGAAGATCGCGTCATACGCCCTCATGACACGGACACCACAACGATCAATGCGAGTACCACGGCAACCGCATCCTCAACCAAGGCGGCGGGCATGTCGCGGCCGAAACCCCTGGCGAGGTTAGCGCGGACGGATGCACCGCCGAAGGTTCCCAAGACAGCGCCGATGCCCCCCGCGAGAAGCCCTGGAACCACCATTCCTGTTGTTGCGCCGATCGTCGCGCCGCTGAGAGCGCCCATTACAACCCGTGCTCCGAACTGAACGGGCACCTTGCGTGATGGCGTGCCGGGAAGTTGGTCGGCAATAAGTTCGACGATGGCAAAAACAGTGAAAATCGCGACCGCCCAGAGCGAGTCCATGAAGGAGAGAAGGCTCGCGGAAATATCAAACCACCCAAGATAAGCGGCCCAGGAGACGGCGGCCGGGGCAGTCATGGTGCGAAGACCGGCGACAACCCCTATCAGCATTGCGAGAAGAATGAGCATTCAGCCCCCTAAGCTAGATCGTGCCGCGGCGCCCCGTTGATACGCGGTTGCCAGTCCAATGCCCCGTCCGACCCATTCTCAATCGTTACTTTCAAACGAAGGCCGCAGATCGCCAGCAACGGTGTGCCTTATTGACCCTCAACTTGCCTTAACCCGTCGGACAGATAGCAACGGTATCATGGCGCGGCAGATTGGTCGACAGGCACCGGACAGGGGCACGTCTTGCAGTAATCCAGTCCATCAATCAGATACCGGATGCAACAGACGCGGCGGAGCCGCTCCGGCTGCCCGTCGCCTTGAGGGTAGACGATAGGTCTGAAAAGCGGATTGCGTGAGCCATCGGCCATATGAGGCGATTCCAGCAACTCCAACGCATCCGCCACCCCTGCACCGGCGCAACGATCGTCCCTCGCGTAATTGCGCGCAATTCCGTCGAATACATTGCCGGCGTTTGACCAGAGAACGTTGCGAGACAGCCCGCTTACCTCAGAAACCGCCCGGATAAGGCCTTCGATATTACCGCTGACCAAAAAGGCGAAACGGTCCTCTGCGGACTTCGCTCGAACAGGGCGACCGAAATCAGACAGCCCGAGCGAAACGATCTCCCCTTCGGTGCTTATGTCGATGCTCAAGTCTGCCGGTGTCAGAGGTACGCGCCAATCCAGCAACATGGCGGCGGTAGCGATCGGTCTCATCACCTTTGCGAAGTACCGCTTTGACCACTCACCCGCAACGGCGGCAATGGGCGCGTCCAACCCGTGGCGGCGACCGTAACCATTTAGGACCGCCAAAAGACAATCGGGCTCCAGCAATTCAGTGAAAGCCAGATCGGTCGGCCGCCTGCGCCGGAAAAACTCTCGCCACCCCGAATGTGCCGACTGCCCGAGCAATTCGCCAAGAACCTCTGACCTTCGCATACGCTTCCGCCAGTCTAAACGAGCCGCGCGACGATCTGGCGAGCGAGATGCTGCAACGAGGCCGTGGAACCGAACGGCCAGGATGGCGTCCCGGTTAAAAGGACATTTCCCTGCGCAACGACCGGCAACATAGGCCAGAGCGAAGCATTGAGGAGCTCAGCAGGAACGGGATCGCCAAGGATGAACAAGGTGCTGTCGTTTTCAACAGAAGCAAGTCCTTCAAGATCGATTGTCGTGAAACCAAAGGGTTGAGCTGACATCGAAATTCCATCGGCAAAACCGATTTTCCGCAGAAGGCCGGAAATTGCGGCATTGGGAGCAAAGACCCGCAATCGAGGTACACCCGGCAACGGTTGAGCAACGACCAGCTTGCGGCCTGCCACCTGCCCGGCATGGCGTAATCTCAAGTTTTCGATCTCACCGTCAAAACTAGCGAGCAGCCTTTCGACATCATCCGATCTGGACAGGGCAGCGCCCGACTGACGGGCGCTCTGATAGACACTCGTCAGCATATCACCGTCGCTTTTCTGATCATCGATCAGATGGACGGGAGCGATCTCACCCAACGCATGGGCGATGGACGCGTGCCGGTAACGCGACGTCAAGATGAGGTCAGGTCGCAGTTTGCGGATCGCTTCAAGGCTGGGCTGTTGTCGTCTTCCGACATCAGCGGCATCGGAAAGGCCTTCAGTTGCGACATCGACCCATGTTCTATAGCCGGCAATTTCCGCACACCCGACCGGTGACATGCCAAGCGAAAGAGCAATCTCGGTAGCCGTCCAATCGAGTGTCACCAGGCGCGAGGGTCCTGAAGCGGCGAGCGCCGTTCTCGCGGCGAGCAAAGCCACCGTGCCACCCAGAAACGATCGTCTCCCAATACTCGCTACCACTTAACGCTCACTGTTCCCACGACAGTCACACCCTGCCCGTAATAGCATTGCGTGGGGGTGTTGCAACCGGCGACGTAGGTCTTGTCTCCGAGGTTATAACCGTTGAGCTGGAAGGAGTAGCGATCGTGTTCGTACCTGGCGAAGGCATCGACCAGCGTGTAACCGGGAACGAAAAATGAGTTGGCCGTGTCCCCTGCACTCTTGCCGACGTGACGGACACCAGCGCCGACTGTGAGCTTACCTTCCCAGCTATCCGGCGTCGGAAGATCGTAACTGACGAACAGTGACTGCTGCTGCTTGGGCACGGTGTAGGGCATTTTCCCGATCTGGGCCGACGTCTGGCTCTCGGTTACCTCAGGATCCTGCCAACTTGCCGCGGCCGTCAGATTAAGGCCGTCCCAAAGCGTTGCATTGGCCTCCAGTTCGATACCGCGCACACGCACTTCGTCCGTCTGGTAATAGACGCCCGCTACACGATTGACGACATTCTGCTGCGTTGCCTCAAAACCGGAAAGGGTAAGGCTGAAATCCTCGCCCTGCGGCGCGTATTTTACGCCGATTTCCTTCAACTCACCTTTGGTGGGCTTGAGGGGCGTCGGCGCCAATGTCAGCACCGGCGAGAAGGATGTCGAATAAAGAGCGTAGGGGACAAAGCCGTTTTCGAAGACATAGGCGGCGCCCACCCTTCCGGTGAAGGCCCGATCGTCTTGCCGATATTGTGTCGTGAGACCGTTCGAAAGAGCGGTGCTGTCGGAATCGTTACTGACATAGTCCTGGCGTCCGCCGACAGTGAGACGAAGGCCACCAAGCTCCATTTGATCCTGCAGGTAGAAACCCACCTGACGCTGTGTCTGGTCCAGATGCGTCGTCAATGTTGCTGGCTGGACGCCGATTCCGTAGACAGGATTGAAGAGGTCGAGAGTGGGGCCGCTGCGCGATCCCGTTCGGTTGACCAGGTTTTGCCACTGCACATCGACACCGCCGAGAAGCGTATGGCTGATCGGCCCCGTGTCGACTTTGTATTCGAGATGAGTGTCGAGCGCGACCGCATTGAGCGTTGGCTGCGCGTTGTAAACGAGCCTTGAAAGCGTGCGCTGGTTGGCCGAAAGACCATTGCCGAACAGGTTCTGGTAATTGACGTCGAGGTAGGAGTAGCGAAAATTCTGGCGTAGAACGAGATCGTCGTTAAACGCGTGTTCGAACCTGTATCCGATGTAGGCGCTTTCCTTGTCGTAGATCGCAAGCGAGGGATCTCCGTCGGAAAAGCTTCGCGGTATCGTTAAACCGAGACGATTGGGAAAGATGCTTCCCACGGCCGGAATGAGCGAAGGGACCTGGCCTGCATCGTCCTTCATATAGGCGCCGTAAACCGTGAGACTCGTATCTTCATTCGGCGACCACTTGACCGTCGGGCTGATGGCGACGCGGTCGTTCTTGCCGAAATCATTCATTGCATCGCTGTCGCGGATCATCCCTTCCAGGCGATAGGTAAGATCGGAATCAGCGCCGACCGGGCCCGTGACGTCGAATCCGGCTTCCTTCTGACTGTAGCTTCCGAAGCGGCTGTAGAGCTCTCCGCCAGCGGTCTCCGATGGATCCTTGCTGATCATGTTGACCACGCCGCCGACATTCGTTTGTCCGAAGAGCGCCGAGCTTGGTCCGCGCAGCACTTCCACACGATTGAGAAAGTAGGGCTCCACGCGAAAGCCGGCATAGCCTCCTGTCTGGTTCGCAATCTGTGGCACGCGCAAACCGTCGAGATAAAGATCGGCGCTAAAGCCGCGAATGCTGAAGTAGTCGGACCGAGGATCGTTACCGTACCTTTGGCCATTGACGTTTGCGCTATAAAGCAGGCTATCCGCCACAGTCTGCACGGCTCGATCCGTCATCGCGCCACGGGTGATGACAGAGATGGATTGCGGTGTCTCGGCAATCGCCGTAGCGGTCTTGGTGGCTGATGCCGATTGCGTCGCCACGTAGCCACGTTGTTCGACACGCGCCCCTTTTGCCGCAGACTTTCCCTGGACGACGATCGGCTCGAGCACGGTGGACCCATTTGACTCTTGCGCTTCGACCACCCGAGGCGAGAGGATGAGGGCGCTTAACGCAACGCCTGACACGAAAAACAGGAGCCGCTGTCTGGTGATGTGCCCGGTTGATGTGCGATGGCGAAGGACGGTGTTCTGCATTCGAGGACCTGTGATAGGAATACTGCGCAAAGGGTACTCCGGACTGTCCGTCGTGTTTCAAATCCCGCACGCTTGGCCGCTTAACTAGACTTTTTTTATCAGCATTGTCAGGTCAAAATCGGGCGTTATCGGGCCATTTAGTGGCCTGAATATCTGATATTGTATTATTGCGCTCCATCGGGCCAATGTTTCCCTTTGAAATGCTGAAGCCGCGCGACTATGGGTCTCTTCCATGGGCGCCGTCGCGATAGCGCTATGAGGAATTCCATTGCCTGAAAACACGATGAAACAGCCGCAAAGGGCAGCCGATCTTCAACATGTGCAGCGGCCTGTGGCAGCCATGGCGCGGACCTATGAGCAAAGCGTCGATTTTGGCTGGCACAGCCATCGCCGGGGGCAATTGCTGCAGATCATCGACGGCTTCATGACAGCCCGCACCCCTGATAGCTCATTCATCATCCCCTGCGGCTATGGTTTGCTGATACCCCCAGAGCTACCGCATGCCGTCCATTCACACGGCCGGGTCGCCATGCAGTCGGTCTATATCGAGCCGGACCCAGGGATCGCCATGCCGTGGGAGCCGACACGTGTCATCTCGACCTCTACGCTGCTTTCTGCCACGGTTGGGGCGTTCCTGAACCAGCCAACTCTTTATGACGAAAATGGCCGCGGCGGCCATCTGGCAGCGCTGATCCTCGAAGAAATCGCCAATGCGCAGGAGGGTCCTTTTGCGCTGCCAATGCCCAGTGACAAGCGCTTGCAGCGGCTGTGTCGCGATCTTTCGGAGACCCCATCGCTCGATCTTGATATAGACCGCTGGGCAGACAATCTCGGCATGAGCCGGCGCACCATGACCCGGAAGTTTCGAGTTCAGACGGGCATGAGTTTTGCCGAATGGCGGCGTCGCTTGCGGATGGCGCATGTCATGCGCCGCCAGGCAGAGGGAGCGCGCCTGGAAGAGGCTGCCGCAGACGTCGGTTACCGCAGCTTGTCCTCTCTGCGCAAAGCCATGCGCGAGGTTGCGGGATGACGGGGCTCGCAAGCAAAGAGAAAACGGAGACAATCGCCGCTCAGGCGATCGGTCTCAGCGTCCTATACGATCAAGCTCAAGCGCTCCGAAAGGTCGATGCAAACGCATTTGAGGGTCGTATTACCGCAATATGCGGCGCGAATGGCTCAGGTAAAAGTACGCTGCTCAAATGCCTCGCCGGGCTCGAGCAGCCGACGGAGGGCGAAGTCCGCTTGTCCGGACAACCGCTCGCGGCATTGTCACGACGCAACGTGGCCCGCCAGGTGGCCGTCATGAGCCAGACACCAGAGATTCCAATCGACCTGAGCGTCGAGGACCTCGTTGAACAGGGCCGCTATCCTCATCGTCCATGGCTGGGACGCCTGTCGTCACGCGACCGAGAAATCATCGAAAGCGCCATTTTTCGCGTCGGCCTTCAAGACCTGCGTGCGCGCCAACTCACGACCCTCTCCGGTGGTGAAAGGCAGCGGGCCTGGTTGGCGATGGCTCTGGCGCAGGAACCGCGTATCCTTTTTCTTGATGAACCCACGAGTTTTCTCGACATCAGACATCAGGCCGAGCTGCTGACCCTGCTGCGCAAACTCAATTTCGAGGAAGGACTGACGATCATCGCGGTGCTTCACGACCTCAATCAGGTCATGGACATCTCCAGTGACGTCATCCTGATGCGAAAGGGTGAGGTTCTCGCCGCTGGGCCGACGCATCAGGTGCTCCGGGCTGACCTGTTGCAGCAAGCTTTTGAGTGCCACGTCGACCTCGTTCCACATCCCGACGGAAGCGGTCGGACCTATTGCATGGTCGACTGGGTCGGCGCTGGCAACAGGCGGGCCCACCCGGCTTCGGCTCAATCATGAATTTGTCGCACCAAGCCATTTCGCGATCGGTTTCAGCCCTTGTCTGGCCATTCGGCGTGATCCTTCTGCTGCTCCTGGCAGCGCTTGAACTGAGAGCGGGAAGCCGGCTGCTGGGCTGGTGGGATGTGTTTCTTTTTCCGACACGTCCTCATACGCTGGCGCAGGCAATTCTGGAGACCACCCGGGCGCCCCGCGTGGTTGCAGCAATATTGACTGGCGCGGCCCTTGCGCTGGCAGGTTCGGTTCTTCAAACGGTCTTGAAGAACCCCTTGGCGGCACCTGATATCTTATCCGTCACCAGTGGCGCGCAGCTTTTCCTCATCGTATCGACCCTGCTGCTTCCCTTGGCTCTGCCACCCATCATTGCAACAAGCGCAGGCGGCCTCGCTGGCGCCGCCGCGTGTCTTGCACTGGCAGGCGGCTTTCAGGCACCGCCGGGCCGGTTGGCGCTTTCCGGCGTCGCCGTATCGCTCTGTTTTTCCGCCGTATCATCGGCCATCGTGCTCCTTGCCGACGAACGGGCGTCAGGTCTGTTGCTCTGGTCCTCCGGTATTCTCGACCAGACGGGTTGGGCCAAGGTCACAACGACAATCCCCTTCGTGCTCCTGTCCCTCCTGACGCTCATGCTGATGGCGCGCGCGCTGGACTTGCTGGGGTTGGGCGACCAGGCTTCTGCCAGCCTCGGGTTGACACGGACCGTCACGCTTTCGGGTTTGCTCATCGGCGTTCTTCTTTGCGGCTGCGCCGTTACCCTTGCAGGGCCCATCGGCTTCATCGGCCTTGCCGTTCCAAACGTGTTGCGCGCACTGGGTGTAACCCGGCATCATCGCCATCTGCCGCTTTCGATAATTTGGGGAGCGAACGCTTTGCTTCTCGCAGATTTGGCGACACAATCCTTCGCGCGCAATGGCACGACCATACCCACAGGCGTTACGGTTGCCTTCTTCGGCGCACCCGTCATGCTCTTCCTGCTGCGGACGGCAAAAATCGGAGGAGAGCGCCGCATCGGCTTGCCGATCGGCGTTGCGCGGCCGCCTTTTCTCCTCGCCGTTGCAGCCCTTACCGCCCTGGGCCTGATTGCGATAGTGGCAAGTCTTGCGACAGGCGACGGGGTATCGCTCACAATCGCAGAGGTGAGAGGAAACCTCGACCTGCGAGCCCCTCGCCTTCTGGTCGCGCTCGGCTGCGGCGCATTGCTGGGTGCGGCGGGCACCGTCATTCAGGCGGTCACGCGCAATCCGCTCTGCGGTCCCGAGACGCTGGGCCTGACGCAGGGAGCAGCGCTGTTCAGCCTCGTCGCTCTCCTGTTGGGACTTGCACCCGCAACGCCAGCATTCCAGGTGGTCGCTCTGGCCGGGGGCATTACCGTGCTCCTGCTGCTCCGGTTGCTGGCACCGAACTATTCGCCGGAGAAACTGGTTCTCGCTGGTGTCGCAATCGCGGCGAGCCTGGGTGCGGCCGCAACGATCATTGTCGTGGAGGCTCGCTTGCAAACGGCTCAGGCGCTTTCGTGGCTCATCGGCTCGACGCACGCCCGTGGCTACGCCGACGCATTCGTGTTGATGCCATGGGTATTCGCGCTGTCGGCTATCGGCCTGCTTTTCAATCGACATCTCGACGCCTTTTTGCTCGGAGACGAAAAGGCCCGCTCACTAGGGCTCTCGACAGGGAACGCGAGCAAATATGCGATGCTCTATGCCGCCAGTGCGGTCGCAATCGCCGTGTCTTCCATCGGGGCCATCAGTTTCGTTGGCTTGCTCGCACCGCACGCGGCTCGACTTCTTACCGGAGCGCGCCATGCCAAAAGCCTGCCTGTCGCGATGGTCCTTGGCGCGGTGATACTGGCCCTCGCCGATACGGTCGGTCGCAGTGTTATCGCTCCGCTCGAACTTCCGGCGGGCATCATTACCGCGATTATCGGTGCACCCGCTTTCATGCTGCTGCTCCGTTCCGGATCGCGGTCGAGGTCGTCGTGATCTGAACGGAAGAACTCACCCCGCATTGCCGCGCATTTATCCAGACGGCGCCCCAGAGAGGTAGAGAGACGGGACCTAGCGCGGCAGAGCCATTTTTCAGTGCGGCGTGAAAACTTTTGGGCTTCTCAGGCGTTCAGGGTCGGTCCCTCGAAATCGACTGGCTTACACAATGTCAACGAACACCCACTTTGAACTGCTTGCGAAAATCGGATACGCCGCTCGGGGCATAGTGTTCGTTCTTGTCGCTGGCCTTGCACTGTTTTCCGGGTTTGCGGATCAAAAAGCCGATACGAAGTCGGCGCTCGCAGCGCTTCTCGACCAACCGTTCGGACGGGTGTGGGTTGCGCTGATCGGGATCGGGCTTCTCGGGTTCGTTGTGTGGAGGATCGCCCAGTCCTTTGGCGATAGCGACGGCCACGGAAACTCGGGCAAGGCCATCGTCATACGAGCCGCGCTGTTCGGCAGCGCGATAACCTATCTCGGCCTCGCGGCCTACGCGCTCGGCCATGCCGTCTCCGCAGGCGGCGGCGAAGCATCAGGCGAAAAGGGCCTGGCGCAATGGATCATGTCCCAGCCGTTCGGACCTTACCTTGCGATTGCGGTCGGATTGGGATTCGTCGGCGGCGGCGCGGTCACCGCAACAAAGGGGATCACACGCAGATTCGAGAAGTACCTTCGACTACCCAAGGACAAAAATATCACCAGTTGGCTGTGCGTTTACGGGCTGGTCTCACGTGGCATCGTCTTCGCCGTCACTGGCATCCTTTTCACCTATGCTGGCTTCCGAGTAGATCCTGACCAGGCCGGAAGCATGTCGGATGCCTTGCAATGGCTCCGCCAGCTTCCGTTCGGCTCGCTTGTCTACGTGGTCGTCGCCGCGGGCCTTGCGGCATTCGGTGTTTATAATCTTGTGGAAGCGCGATATCGCATCGTCCGCGGCCCCTCCCTTTCTGACATCAAACGGGACGGAAAAGCGGCTGTCTCGGCGCTGAAGCGCCTGTAGATGAACGGGCTCGAGGATTGCCGCAAACACCGTCAAACCGGTAATCGCCAGGGCCGTTGCATTTTGACGAAACTGGTCTTTTCATAGCGTTCAGACCTGGTTTTAGGGGACGCATATGGACGGCACGCATCTGTTCGAACTCGTGATAGCAATGTTTCTCGCTATTATCGTGTTGCATTACATTGCACATCGCATGGGCCTGCCGCCCTCCGCAGCGCTACTGGTGGGCGGAGGCACGTTGGCATTCCTGCCCGGCCTGCCAACGATCTCCGTTAATCCCGAGCTGGTCCTGGTGATATTTCTACCACCCCTGCTGCTCGATGGCGCCTGGTCGATCGCCGTCGATCGGCTCAGGCGGCACGTCTTTGGAATTGCGTCGCTGGCAATAGGTGCTGTGCTGTTCACGACAATCGTCGTCAGCATTGTCGTTCACCTGCTGATGCCTTCCCTCCCGTGGGCCGCCTGCGCTGCTCTTGGGGCAATCGTTTCCCCTCCTGACGCGGTTTCGGCCCGTGCCGTGCTGGAAAGGGTCAAGATACCCAGACGACTCCAGATCCTTCTGGAAGGTGAAAGCCTTCTGAACGACGCAAGCGGGCTCGTGCTGTTCCGCTTTGCGGTCGCGGCGGCAGCCGGCAGTACGTTCAGCACCACGGATGCACTGGCTGCGTTCGTTTTTTTGGCCGTGGGCGGCGCTGCGGTTGGCGCTGTCGTCGGCTTCGCGTGGGTGAAGCTGGTGCGGCATCTGGGAGACGAATATCTAATGATCGCCGCGACGGCAATCCTGTCGTGGGCCGCCTATCTCCTGGCGGAGCAGATGCAAACATCAGGCGTCATTGCCACGGTGACCGCGGGATTGATTGCATCATGGCATCAGCACACCGTCTTGTCTGCCGCGACGCGGATGCGCGGCACGTCATTCTGGAATGTGCTTGTTTTCCTGATGGAAGCGATGGTCTTCATCCTGATTGGACTATCGCTGCGAGCTGTCGTTGAACGTGGAGGCGGCTTTAGCGCCGTTGTCGGCTCCATGGCCCTCCCGGCAGTGACGATCCTCTTGACGCTCGTTGTCGCCCGGTTTGTCTGGATATTCGCGTCCGATTTCGTGATCAGACTATTCCACAGTCTGAAAATCGCGCGCTCGGTGCCGCTTGGAGCAGGAGGCGCGACGGCGCTCGGTTGGGCGGGCATGCGCGGCGTGGTCACGCTGGCGCTTGCTCTCAGCCTGCCCGAAGATTTTCAGGGTCGTGACTTCATTCTCATCACGGCTTTCGCCGTCATTCTGGGAACCGTTCTCATACAGGGAACGACGCTTGGATGGATCATTGCCTGGGCGGGGCTTGGCAATATCGAGCCGGAGCGCGCGCCGATGACGATGAGCGAGGCCGAAGCCTCCATGGCGCAGGTCCAGTTCGATACTGTCCAGGCACTCGCTTATGATGAACACGGAGAACTGATCCACCCGCAACTTTTGAAACGATACGAACATCGGCTGGCCGCAAGCGTCAGATACGCCGAAAGTACCGAAAAGTATTCGCCGCTTCTGCATGCCCACTTCGACGTGGTTCTTCAGGCTGTCGCCGCGGGCAGGCGGGAGCTCATTCGCCTCCGCCGCGAAGGCAAGATCGATGACGAAACACTGAGAGAACTTGAGCACGATCTGGATCTCGAAGAACTCAGTGCACTGTCCGCCAAGGCCTAGTACCGTCTCGCCCTCGCACAACCTTGAAAGGACCGCCTCGCTTAAACACCGCCGGCTCAGGCAAGATTCCAGACTTCATTTTTTCCGCCTCCAGTTGCCCGGTGGCCGCGCATTTTCGAGCGTCTTTCGCGAGATGGGTAATTGGAGGGCCGGTAACAGAGCCCTGCCCGCAGCGCCAGCAACCCCAAAAGACCGAGGCTTTGCCTCGACTTCGACGAGGCTGGCATTCGCCTGCAGACGCAGGCCCATAATCGCCACCACAAGGAAGAACCAGACGAAACCCGCGCTGAGCAGGAAAAGGGTCTCCAGAAAGCCATAGAGCAACACATAGAGCCAGATGCCGACATAAAGCTTTGTCAGCGGGCTTTTGCGCGTGTCCTCATCCATTTTGCCAAGATAATGGAGCGGCAGGATGTAAATCCACACCATCACCAGCGCGAGGCCGGGAATACCACCCATGAGAACGAGGTCGAAATATCCATTATGTGCCGATGGCGCGGTCGTTGCCCAGCTGTTCTCTGTCAGGCTTGATAGCAAGGTGTCACTGCGCCAGAAGGCCTGGTAGCCATAACCAAGCATCGGTCGCAGCTTCATATAATCGATCGCGACGTTCCAGACATCCGTTCTGCCGGTGAAGCTCGCGTCGATCCCCATATTCGTCAGCATTTGATTAAACACGGGATCGATCGTTGTACCCATCACGACGACGGTGAAGACAATCAGAAGCAGCGTCACCGTGATGTAGCGCCACCGGGGCCACCCCACGATGAACCAGCCGGTTCCGACGATGATGGGAACCAGACCGAGCACTGTCTTACCTCCCGATTTCACAAGAAAGATCATCGAGAGGATCAACATCACCACACCGCCGATGAATGACCAGCGTTTGGCGAGATAAATGGCTGAGATGATCAAAACTGCCATGACGGAGGCAGCTTCGTTCTTGTGCTGGAAGACGCCGCGCCAGTTACCCGCCAGAAGCGGCTCGAGCGCATCGCTGGCCTGATGGATCGAGCGCGACGGCAGGACGAGGACACCGAAATAACAAAGCAAAAGGATAATCGACACACCGATGGCCAGCAGCGTGGTGAAATGCCTTTCCGTGCGTGGCAACTGCAGAAAGCAACCCGCAAGCACACATATGATGGCGCACATGACGAGACGCCGCAGAGAGAAAACGGGTGCGTTACCAGTCAACGACGTAAACGCGTACCAGCCGAAGATCGCAGCCATAAGCAGACGCGGCGTGAACACCAGGGAAAAGGACTGCTCCTTGATCATAAAGACAAGGAAACTGACGAGGAGGATGACTGCGGTGAGCTGGTTCAGAAGGTTTGAGCCCTCCGCCGCCGCGGTACCCTGGTAAGTCGTTGACAGCGACATATAGGGCGAGAAACCGACCGTGAAATAGAGGAACGTCACGAAAAACAGTGTATTCCGCCAAATTCCACGGGTCGGGTCGTCGTGGACTGCTTGCATGTCGGGATTCTTCTCTTTCGTGCCGATCATCTGTTTCGGTGACATCAATATCCCGGGTAAATCCTATTTTTTAGTTATTCCGAGTAAACGGATAGGTGGAAAGGCCATCATGCTTATGATCGAGCGGGTTTAGTGTCTGCCCCGCCGTCACTCCGGATCGACCCAGCCACCCGGGGGAGCAAAATCTGCCATTTCCGCCGGTCCCCAGCTCCCGACATCGTAAGATGGGGGTATGGCGGGATCATCGAGAATGGGTTCGACAATCTTCCATGCCAATTCCGCGGCATCCTGGCGGGTGAAAAGTTGCCGCTCACCGGCCATCGCATCGCCGATCAGCCGCTCATACGGCGCCATGTCGCCAGCGCCGTCATCGACAGCGCCCAGCTCCACTGCCTCGCCCAGCATGCCATCCCCGGCGGCCTTGCGACGGGCGCCGATACCAATTGCGATGTCGGGGCCCAACCGGAAACGGAGGTAATTGGCGGGTGCTGTTTCGACATCACTAAAAAGGGAGATCGGCGGGCGCTTGAACCGGACCACGACTTCGGTTGCGTGGGCAGGCAGGTTTTTCCCGGCTCGGATGTAGAATGGCACGCCGTTCCATCGCCACGTCGCCACACGAAACCGGACGGCGGCAAAGGTTTCGCGGCTAGATGTGGGCGCGACACCCGGCTCGTCAAGATATCCCTTGAATTGTCCACGCACGACGTCGGCGGGACCAAGCGGGGGCATGGCCTTCAGTATCTGCACTTTTTCATCGACCAGATCATCTGACGCGCTTGTGGCCGGCGGCTCCATCGCCAGCAAAAGCAGGACATTGATCAGATGGTTCTGTATGACGTCGCGAATACACCCAACCTCGTCATAAAATTTGCCACGCCCCTTGATGCCGAAATCCTCGGCCATGGTGATCTGTACGCTCTCAACGTAATTGCGATTCCAGACCGGCTCCAGAAAGGCATTGGCAAACCGGAAATAAAGAAGGCTCTGAATAGCCTCCTTGCCCAGGAAATGATCGATCCGGAAAATTGCATCCTCGTCGAACACCTTGTGCAACGCCCTGTTCAGCGCCTCAGCTGTGCCGAGGTCGCGGCCAAATGGCTTTTCCACCATCAACCTTGCCGAGGCCGCTATTCCGGCTCGATCGAGGCCAGTCACGACGGTTTCAAACAGCGATGGCGGAATGGCGAGGTAATAAAGTGGGCGATGGTGATCCTTCAGGGCCGACCGCAGCTTTTCAAACGTTGCGTCATTGCGGTAATCGCCAGAGACATAATCCAGTTGCGACGCAAATTTCGCGAAGACAGCCTCATCGATCTTGTCGACATGGTTCGCCACCGCGTCGCGCGCACGCTTTAACAGCTGGTCGCGCGACCAGTCATCGAAGGCAACACCGATGATCGGCGTTGCCAGTGCGCCACGTTTGACCATGGCGTAGAGGGAGGGAAAGATCATCTTGTAGGCGAGATCGCCCGTGGCGCCGAACACCACAAGGACGTCAGATCGCTGCTTGTTCATCGCAGGTACTCTCATTTGGATTTTTCGAGATGGCCACCGAAGGCATTGCGCATCGCCGAGAGCACCTTGCCAGCAAACTCCGCCTCCCCACGTGACGAAAAGCGTTCAAACAGGGCGGATGCCAGAACGGGCGCCGGCACGCCTGTTTCGACTGCCGCCTGCAATGTCCAGCGCCCCTCGCCTGAATCGGACACCCGGCCGCCGTACTGGTCAAGATGAGGGTCCTGTTTCAGCGCCTCCGCCGTCAGGTCGAGCAGCCAGGAGCTGATGACGGAGCCGTGCCGCCACACCTCGGTCACGGCGGGAAGATCAAAGTCGAACTGGTAATATTGCGGATGGGCAAGCGGCGCCGTTTCGGCATCCGCCTCACGATGCTGAGTGCCGGCATTGGCAGCCTTCAGGATATTCAGACCTTCCGCATACGCAGCCATGACGCCGTATTCGATACCATTATGGACCATTTTGACGAAATGCCCTGCCCCTGATGGACCGCAATGCAGATAGCCCATCGGCGATGTTCCCGTAACGGGATCGGCTGCGATGCCAAGACCGGCTCCAGGTGCAAGAGAGGCGAATATCGGATCGAGCCGCTTCACCGCATCAACGGGTCCACCGATCATCAGGGAATAACCGCGCTCAAGTCCCCAGACGCCCCCGGATGTTCCGGCATCGATGAAGTCGATGCCAATAGGCGCGAATTCAGCGGCAAGATCAATCGCGTCACGGTAAAACGAGTTCCCGCCATCGATGATCGCATCGCCGGCCTGGAGTTTTCCGGCGAAGTCGCGGGCAATCTTTGGCGTAATGGCGGCGGGCAGCATCAGCCAGACGGCACGTGGGGAAGACAGCTTGCCGACGAGGTCGTCCGGGGAGGTCGCACCGGTTGCTCCCTGCTTCACCAATGCGTCGACATTCCCGGGATTGACGTCGAAAACCACGCACTCGTGGCCCTGCCTCAAAAGGCGGCGCACCATATTTGCGCCCATCCGACCAAGCCCAACCATTCCGATCTGCATGCTGACACTCCTTTTGTGCATTCATTGCTGCTAGTTCATTCGCCGGGGCGAACGCGAAAGTTCTTGGCCCTCGACACCTCCGCGATCCGACAGACAAGTTGCACACAGTTTCGCGGCAAGCAGATTACACGGAAGAAGGTGAAGGCTGTTGCGGAACTGAAAGATCATCTTGCAAATCTCGACCGTGGGAAAGGGTCTATTCGGGACAAGAACAGGAGACGGGCTTGCCGGTTCCTGCCCTTATTTGAAATCGGCTGCGGCCTCACCAACAAGCTAGGTATTCGCGAAAAGACACACAACTAAAGATTTGGTAATTTAAACGGCAGCTTGCGTTGGACATTTCGGGCTACTCGACTACAACGAACGTTAAGGATCCGACCCTGAAACTGGACCCGCCGCACCCGGTTGCCAAGCCATGCGGCGAGCATTTGGCGCCATCATGCGGCTTAGCACCATCACAAACCTCGCATATGCTGTGACCCTGATACTGACGACAGTGTCGGCGACCACATTCATTCTGTCGGCAAGAAGCGCGTCTCAAGAGCGCGCGGCAATCGAGGATCATCTTATTTTGGATGATCTCGCTGAAGAGATTGCAATCATAGCGGACGAGCGTACCGAGGAAGCGCGGCTCTACGTCATGCGCGGCGACGAGCGACATCTGGCCAGATTCTACGTCGAGGAAGACCAGGAAAACCACCTCGAAACGGCCCTGGACAAACTCGCCAAGCGCGGTGCGTCGCTTCAGGAGGAGGCTCTTTTCGCGACCATACGAAAAGACGCCGACGCACTGGACAGCAAGGAGCGCGATGCCATCGGCCAATACCGCTCTGGTCGTCAGGCCGATGCGCAACAGATCCTTTTCGGCGACGACCATTATCAGCTCCACACCGGCCTTTTGAAGAGCGTTGCAGACCTCAGAGAAACAGTGTCGGCACGCACGCAGGCAGCTGTTGATGAGGCGAAGAGCCGTAGCGACTTCTACGGATCGATTGCGAAAGTCATGCTGGCGCTGACGGCGCTGATGTTTTTGGCCGTGCTCTATTTTGTCCTGAGCAGACGGGTGGCCGCCCCCTTAATCAGGATGAGCAACATCGTCATGCGTCTTGCCAGGCAGGATTACAGCATCGATGTGCCCGACGAAGGGCGTCGTGACGAAATTGGCGAGATGAACCAGGCCATCAGGATTTTCCGCAGCAACGGGCTTGAGCGGGAGCGCCTCGACGCGGAGCATCGTAAAAACCAACGCATCAAAGACTTGATCCTGCAGATGATGCATCGGATTCAGGCATGCCAGAACCAGGCTGAGCTATCCGATGTGGTGTCGAGGTTCATGCCGCAGATTTTTCCCGCCATCGCCGGACGCCTGCTCGTGTTGAAGGAAAACAGTTCGCTTCTTCAGTCTAGCGGCCAATGGTCCGATCCTGCCTTCTCCGCTCCGGATTTTTTGATCGATGATTGCTGGGCGCTGCGACGCGGACGACCCCACGTCAGCAATCCCGATGGCGACGATGTCGTCTGCCACCACCTGAAGGAGAATTCCGGCACCGGGCTTTGCATTCCGCTGACGGCGCTCGGCGAAACCGTTGGCCTGCTGTATCTCGAAATCCCGATGCGAAACGATACGCTCGAGACAGAGCGACTGTATCTGGAGCTTCTCGCGGAAAATATCGGCCTTGCCGTCGCCAACCTGCAACTGCGACAGCGGCTGGTTTCGATGGCCCGACAGGATGCGCTGACAGGGCTTGCAAACCGCCGCTCTCTGGATGAGGCTCTGAACAGGCATGTTGAAAAGCCGGAGGAGCCGATCGCTTGCTTGATGCTCGATATCGATCATTTCAAGCGTTTCAACGACCGCTTCGGCCATGATGCCGGCGACGCCGTGATGCAGTATGTTGCCCAGGTTCTCTCCGAAGCTCTGGGCGGCGCGGGAGACCTGTTCCGGTTCGGCGGCGAAGAATTCACGGTACTGATGCCGGGAGTGGATATTGAGGCCGCGAAAGAGATTGCGGAAAAACTGAGACGCGCCGTCGAGAAAGCGCCGTTCAACTACCGCGGCCGCCTGCTTGACCCGGTCACGATTTCTGTCGGTATCGCAACCGCGCCCGCCGGCGGTACCGTGAGCAGCGTCCTGGAGCGCGCCGACGCTGCCCTGCTGAGCGCTAAACAGGGCGGCCGCAACAAGTGGGTGTCACTCGACACGCTTTGACGTGGTGATCGTTCTCCCTGAATCCTGCGGCAAGCGGCGGCTATCTCCGTTTGACCATGCGTCGGAGAAGCGAACCCGACCTGGCCTTCCGGGGAACAAGATCGACATCGCTTACCAGTTTTGCGCCGCCGTCGCGGCGTTCCAGCGTTATCTTGCGGGTGTGAAAAGCCTCAAGTTCGGCGCGATGCGCCACGCTGACGATCGTCGCATCGGGCAATTCGTCGATGACGGTCTGCATCATCTTATCCTGGCTCTTCTCGTCGAGAGCCGCCGTCGCTTCGTCCATCACGATAATATCGGGATCGTTCAGCAATAGCCTCGCGAAGGTAAGCCGCTGCTTTTCGCCGCCTGACAGCGTCTGGTCCCAGGGAGCGTCTTCCTCGACCTTGTCCTTGAGATGACCGAGACCCACCTTTTCGAGGGCTTCTCCGATCTCTTCAAAGGACCAGCTGTCGGCGGCCTGAGGATAGCTGACTGCGCGGCGCAATGTGCCGGACGGGATATAAGGCCGTTGCGGTAGCATGAAGAGCCGGCTGTCAGCCCCAAAACTGATGTTGCCGCCGCCCCATGGCCACAGGCCGGCAATGGCCCGAACGAGCGTACTTTTGCCGGAGCCGGATTCGCCTGCAACCAGAACCCTCTCGCCCCGGCCGATTTCGACATCGGTTTCCTTGACGACAGCGGTCCCGTCTCCAAGCGAAACGGAGACATCCTTCAGGCTCAGCATCGTTTCGCCTTCGGTCTTGCCGCGCGCAATACGGCCAAGCTTATCGCTCTGCTCGGCGCGCTCCAGACCATCCAGCGACATCATGAGAGATGCGACACGGCGCGCGCAGGCGTTCCAGTCGGCAAGGCGCGGATAGTTGTCGACAAGCCAGCCAAAGGCGGATTGAACGATGGTGAAGGCGGAGGCGGCCTGCATGACCTGGCCAAGCGACATGCTTCCATCGAGAAATTTGGGAGCACAGAGAAGAACAGGGACCACGGGCGCAATCAACATCGATCCATGCGAGACAACGGTGGTCCGCATATATTGCTGCGCCATCTGCTTCCATTGATGCCGGACGTTGCGGAATCTCTTGTCGAGATCGCTGCGCTCTTCCTCTTCACCGCCAAGAAGCGCAATACTCTCGCCATTTTCCCTGACGCGGGTCAGCGTATAACGGAATTCAGCCTCCAGCTGGTTTTTGACCTCTGAAACCCGGACGAAATTTCTACCAATCAAAGCGATCGAGGTAGAGGTGATAAAGGCGTATATGACCGCCGCGATCACAAGGAACCCGGGAATCGTAACAGACACTCCGCCGATGGGAAGTGTCAGCGCACCGCCGATAGTCCAAAGGACGACGATGAAGGTGGACGCGGATACAAAGGCAGCGATGACCCCGGCCACGAAATCGACGGGTGCCTCGGTGGCGATCCGCAGGTCCTCAGAAAGTCTGGCCTCAGGGTTCTGGTGGTCTCCGTCAATCAGATTGAGCTGGTAATAGCGGCCATTGGCGATCCATCGCGACACCATGAGTTTGGTCAACCACGAACGCCAGCGTCGTTGGACCCGCATTCTGACATAGACCTGCGACGTGACGATAAAGACGCTTCCCAGAACAAGCGGCGGGAAAATGGAAGCCAGGAAATAGACAGTCGATGCGTCACGCTTCTCGATCGCGTCGAAGATACCGCGGTTCCAGACGTTGATGCCGTACTGAAACGCGACGTTGATGCCGATCATCGCCAGAAGCCCGATGCAGAAGGGCCAGGCGAGCGCGTCGCCACGTCGGCTCCAGAATCCCCGCGCGCTGATCCAGAAGCGTTTAAGCAGATATTTCTTGCGCGCTTCGGCCGCCTCCTCCGGTGTCAAACCGGGGTCGGGTTTTATCTCCTCCGGCGGAAGAGGCTCTTCAGGGGCATCCTCGGAATGATCATTGTTGATGTCATTCTGGTTGGTGTCGTCGGAGGGGTGCGGTTTTGCATCAGGATCGATCATAGCCGCAATAACGATCAGCGATTTGAAAAGTTGCTGGTCCGAAAAAGATTCGCACTGGCCTGAAATTGGCCCCCTCGCCGCTCCTTCCCGCCTGCTCCGCCTAATCCCCTTTCGCCGCTTGTGCGCCGCACAAATTCGGACAAATAGGCATGAAATTCGGATTTTTAGATACATATCATCCAGAGAAAATCGTCTAAAACTCTGCCATCTTAAGGAGAGACACCATGACGGACACGACGACACAGTTTGATGGGCCGGCGATCGCGCTGGAAACGGTAGACGAACCGGGGTGGACCGCCGCCACCTGGTTTGCCGTCCTTTCAATGGCTGCAACCAGCTTTGCGCTGGTATCGGCGGAGTTTTTACCGGCGGGACTGCTAACACCGATGGCACGCGATCTCGGTATCAGTGAGGGTACTGCCGGTCAGGTCGTGACGGCGACCGCCTCCGTCGGGGCCGTGACGGCACTGTTGAGCAACGTCCTCATCGGTAAGCTTAACAGAAAAACGGTCCTCGTCGGCCTCAGCGCGCTCGCTATCGCATCCAACATCCTAGCGGCGTTTGCAGCTGATTTCTGGCTTTTGTTGCTAGGTCGCGCAGGGCTTGGTATCGCGCTCAGCGGTTTCTGGGCGCTTTCGGTTGCCGTCGTGGCGCGCCTCGTCGGTACGAATGCGACCGGCCGCGGCATGGCGATCGTCACCCTCGGCGTGTCGCTGGCGACGATAGCTGCGCCCTCCATGGGCGCCTTGATCAGCGACTGGCTGGGATGGCGCACCGCCATGGCGTTGACGGCGGGACTGGCGGTCATCGCCATGCTTTTACAGATCATCAGCCTCCCCACGTTGCCGGCGAGCACGAGCAACAGTCTGTCGGACGTATTGGGTTTGACCAAGCGGCGTAGCGTTCAGCTGGGGATGCTTGCGATCCTCCTGCTGATGACGGGACATTTTGCCGGCTCGGTCTATGTTCGCCCCTTCCTCGAGAAGGTGACGTTACTCGATACCACACCGATCGCCCTCGCCTTGCTGGGTTTCGGCGTTGCTTCCGTGATCGGTAACGTCGTGGGCGGCCGGATGGCTGATGCCAGCATTCGCGTCGCCCTCATCGTCACGGCGGCACTGATGGGGTTCGCAACGATCGCTCTCGTCATCTGGGGCGTTCATACCGGCGCTGCTTTTGCACTCGTCGCGCTCTGGGGCCTTGCCTTCGGCATGGGTCCGGTCGTTCTGCCGACAAATCTGTCGCGCGGTGCACCCGATGCGCTGGAAGCAGCGGGCAGCCTGATGGTTGTCTCTTTTCAGGTGGCGATCAGCATCGGAGCGGTTCTGGGCGGTTACATCGTCGATTCCTACGGCGCGACCGCGCCGCTGGTGCTCACTGCTGTTCTCGCCGGACTGACGGTCGCAC